>NZ_JBEXKC010000027.1:0-97592 GCF_040609475.1 Streptomyces sp. NPDC004667
GCCTTGCTTTGTGGTTCTTTTTTCAAACAAAACCTTCCCCGGGCCCCCCCCCGCCCCGGCCCCCGTTGTACCCTCCCACCCCGTGAAACATCGGCGCCGGCCGCTACGCGGGACGCTCCCGGGCCATGGACTGCAGGTCAGCCCTGGGCGGCCCGGGCCTCCTGGGCCTCCCACCACTCCTTGAGGGCCACCACGGCGGCGTCGTGGCCCATCGGGCCGTTCTCCAGCCGCAGCTCCAGCAGGAACGCGTAGGCCTTGCCCACCATCGGCCCCGGGTTGATCTCCAGTACCCGCTGGATCTCGTTCCCGTCCAGGTCCGGACGGATCGCGTCGAGCTGCTCCTGCTCCTGGAGCTGCGCGATCCGCTCCTCCAGGCCGTCGTAGGTCCGGGACAGCGCGTTGGCCTTGCGCTTGTTGCGCGTGGTGCAGTCCGACCGGGTCAGCTTGTGCAGCCGGTCCAGCAGCGGGCCCGCGTCACGCACGTAGCGCCGCACCGCCGAGTCCGTCCACTCCCCGTCCCCGTAGCCGTGGAAGCGCAGGTGCAGCTCCACGAGCCGGGACACGTCCTTGACCATGTCGTTGGAGTACTTCAGCGCGGTCATGCGCTTCTTGGTCATCTTCGCGCCCACCACCTCGTGGTGGTGGAAGGAGACGCGGCCGTCGCTCTCGAAGCGGCGGGTCCGGGGCTTGCCGATGTCGTGGAGCAGGGCCGCCAGCCGCAGGACGAGGTCCGGACCGTCCTCCTCCAGCGCGATCGCCTGCTCCAGCACGATCAGCGAGTGGTCGTAGACGTCCTTGTGCCGGTGGTGCTCGTCACGCTCCAGCCGCAGCGCGGGCAGCTCCGGGAGCACCCGGTCCGCGAGGCCGGTGTCCACGAGCAGGCCCAGGCCCTTGCGGGGGTGCGCGGACAGCAGCAGCTTGTTCAGCTCGCCCTGCACCCGTTCCGCCGAGACGATCTCGATCCGGTCGGACATCTCGCGCATGGCGGCCACCACCTCGTCGGCGACCTCGAAATCCAGCTGCGCGGCGAAACGTGCAGCGCGCAGCATGCGCAGCGGATCGTCGGAGAAGGACTCCTCCGGAGTGCCCGGGGTCCGCAGCACGCCGGCGGCCAGGTCCTCCAGGCCTCCGTGCGGGTCGACGAACCGCTGCTCCGGCAGGGCCAGGGCCATGGCATTGACGGTGAAGTCACGCCGGACCAGATCCTGCTCGATGGAGTCGCCATAGGAGACCTCGGGCTTGCGCGAGGTGCGGTCGTACGCCTCGGAGCGGTACGTGGTCACCTCGATCTGGAAGCCGTCCTTCTGCGCGCCGACGGTGCCGAAGGCGATGCCGACGTCCCATACCGAGTCGGCCCACGGCCGGACGATCTTCAGTACGTCCTGGGGACGGGCGTCGGTGGTGAAGTCGAGATCGTTGCCGAGACGCCCGAGCAGCGCGTCGCGGACGGACCCGCCGACCAGGGCGAGGCGGAAGCCCGCCTCCTGGAAACGGCGACCGAGCTCGTCGGCGACGGGGGCGACCCGCAGCAGTTCGCTGACCGCGCGGCGCTGCACCTGACTCAGGGCACTGGGGTTGTCTTCATTGGCGTTCGGCACAACAGAAAAGGGTACGTGGCCCGCCCGGCAGGGGCTCCCTCGTTTCCCGGCGCCCCCCGTACCGGTACCCCCTCGGGCCGTGGCGATCATGTGGAGCAAGGCGCGGCACTCGCGCACAGCGCACCTCGTTACCATTCGTGGACGCAGAAACGACGACCACTGACACTTCGAGGGACGGGCGAGCGCGTGGCCGAGGCGGCAGACATCCAAGGGGCAGCTCCCGCCCCTGCCCGGCGCCGGTGGCTGCGGCGGGCGGTCGTCCTGCTGACCGGGACGCCGGTGCTGGCTGCCCTGATCTATGCCCCGGCCCCGCCGGCGCAGGCCGCCGACGGCTCCGTCGACGTCCAGCTGACCGAGGTCTCCCCCAGCGCTCCCGTCAAGAGCGACACGCTCACCATCCAGGGCAGCGTGATCAACAACGGCCGCGAGACGATCAAGGGCGCGCACGTCGGACTGCGGGTCGGCCCCAGGCTCGGCGACCGCTCGTCGATCGGCGAGGTGGCCGACCGGAAGGGCTTCCGGCCCGGGGTGGACCCGGGCGAGATCGATTCCGCCTTCGCGGTGAAGATCGACTCCCTGCCCTCGAAGGTCGATCAGCAGTTCACGATCAAGGTCCCGGTCAACAAGCTCGACCTGGGCGCGGACGGCGTGTACCAGCTCGGCGTCTCCGTGTCCGGTACGACCGACAGCCGTCCGCACGAGCAGGTCCTGGGCATCCAGCGGACCTTCCTGCCCTGGCAGCCGGACCCCGCTGCGAAGCGCTCCTCCCTCACCTACGTGTGGCCGCTGATCTCCACCACGCACGTCACCGCCGAGACCGGCTCGGACGAGGTGCAGACCCCCGTCTTCCTCGACGACTCCCTCGCCGACGAGCTGCGGCCCGGCGGCCGCCTGGAGCGGATGGTCTCCCTCGGCAAGGACCTGCCGGTCACCTGGGTCATCGACCCCGACCTGCTCACCACCGTCGACGCCATGGCCAAGGGGTACCGGGTCCGCAGCCCCGACCCCGACGGCAAGCCCGTGCAGGGCAGGAACAAGGCGCTGGCCGAGCAGTGGCTGAGCGCCCTGGAGACCGCCGTACAGGGCAAGAAGGTCGTCGCCCTGCCCTTCGCCGACCCCGACATCGCCTCGCTCGCCCACCGCGGCAAGGACGTCTCCGGCACCCTGGGCCAGCTGCGGCCCGCCACCGACAAGGCGAAGCAGGCCGTCGAGACGGTGCTCCACGTCACACCATCCACCGACTTCTCCTGGCCCGTGGACGGTGCCATCGACCCGTCGATCGTCAACGTCGCCACCTCGGCCGGCGCGCACAACGTCCTGACCCGCAGCGACAGCCTCCAGGAGACGGGAACCCTCGGCTACACCCCGAGCGCCGCCCGCCCGATCGGCGCGGGCACCACCGCCGTCGTCGCCGACGCCGACCTGTCCACCGCCTTCGACGGCGACATGGCCCGCGCCGGAAACTCCACGCTGGCCGTCCAGCAGTTCCTCGCCCAGAGCCTCGCCCTCAACCTGCAGAGCGGCGAAGAGCCCCGCAGCTACGTGGTCGCGCCCCCGCGCAGGCCCACCGCCAGCCAGGTGGAATCGATGGCGACCGCCCTGCGCGGTCTCCAGGCGGCCCGCTGGACCCAGCCCTCCGACCTGGAGGCGGCCGCCGCGGCGAAGCCCGACCCCGGGGCCGCGACCCAGGTACCCGGCGCGGGCCAGTACCCCGAGGCACTGAGCAAGCAGGAACTGCCGGTGTCGGCGTTCGAGCAGATCCGTACGACGCAGAACACCCTCGACCACTTCAAGGTCATCCTCACCGCGCCGGACCGCGTCGAGATCCCCTTCGGAAACACCACCAACCGGGAGATGTCGACCTCGTGGCGCGGCCGCCCGGACGAGGGCCGCGTCTACCGGGACCAGGTCCAGGACTACCTGATCGGGCTCACGGACAAGGTCAAGGTCGTCCCCAAGTCGGACGCCACCCTGTCCGGGCACAGCGCGACCATCCCGGTCAGCGTCCAGAACAGCCTCGTCCAGGACGTCCACAACCTCGTACTGCGGGTGAAGTCCGCGAATCCCACCCGTCTGACGATCGGCGACGGCGGTGAGGACGAGCAGGAGGTCTCCGTCCAGGGGGGCCACAGCCAGACGGTAAAGTTCACCGCCAACGCCACGGCGAGCGGCCCGGTCGAGGTCACCGCGCGGCTCTTCACCAAGGACGGCGTGCCGTACGGCAAGGAACGCAGGTTCACCGTCGACGCCACCGAGGTCACCCCCACCGTCATGCTCGTCATCGCGGGCGGTGTGCTCCTCCTGGTCCTGGCGGGCATCAAGATGTACGCCAGCCGCAAGCGCGTCGCCGCGCGCGCGGTCGCCGAGGAGAGCACGCAGCCGAGTGACGTGTCCACGGACACCGGACCGCAAAGCACCGAGGGGTCCGGGACCAGTGAGACAGTGGACCGTTGAGCGATGCCGTGGCCGGTCGGCCTGGGGACGATGAGGTGGGGTTGCGATGAACGCGCCGTACGACGGTGACCGCGCGCAGGGCACTGGTGGGCCGACGCCCCCCCAGGGCACTGCTCCGGGCGCTCCGGTGCCCGGGCAGGTTCCCGCGCCCGCGCCCGCGCCGGACCACGACCCGTATGTCCAGGACGCCTACGACTACGACCCCTACCGGGGACAGGACCTGTCTGCCCAGGACCCCGTCGCCGAGGTCCTCTACGACCGGGCCTCGCACCCCCCGCCGCCGCCGGGCACCTACCAGGAGCCGGGTCCGCTCTACGCGGCCCCGCAGGCCCCCTCGCACGGCCCCGACCCGCGCGTGTGGGCCCAGACCCCGCCGCCCGAGCCCGACGGCCCCTCGCGCCACCTGCCGTACGGCGACCACGCGACGACGACGCAGTTCGTCGGGGTGGACTCGCTCGTGACCGAGGCCGCCGAGGAGCAGCCGGAAGCCGACGCCTTCACCCACCTCTACCGCGACCAGCAGGCCGCTCCGGGCGCCCCGGCCCAGGAGGCGCCCGTCGCGGCCCCCGCGCCGACCAAGCCCGCCGGGCGGGCCTCCAGCCTGCTCAAGTCGAGCGCCCTGATGGCGGCCGGCACGATCGTCTCGCGCATCACCGGCTTCGCCCGCACCCTGGTCATCGCGGGCGCCATCGGCGTCGCCACCCTCAACGACTCCTACCAGGTCGCCAACACCCTGCCGACGATGATCTACGTCCTCGTCGGCGGCGGCGCCCTCAACGCCGTGTTCATCCCGCAGCTCGTGCGCGCCATGAAGAACGACGAGGACGGCGGCGAGGCCTACGCCAACCGCCTGCTCACCCTCGTCATCACGCTGCTCGGCGCGGTCACCACCGTCTGCGTCCTCGCGGCCCCGCTCTTCATCCGCATGATGTCGCCGACGATCGCAGGCGATCCGAAGCGCCTTGACGTCGCCGTGGCCTTCGCCCACTACTGTCTGCCCACCATGTTCTTCATGGGCGTCCACGTGGTGCTCGGTCAGATCCTCAACGCCCGGGGCCGGTTCGGCGCGATGATGTGGACTCCGGTCCTCAACAACATCGTCGTCATCGCCACCTTCGGCGCCTTCATCTGGGCCTTCGGCGGGTTCACCGCATCCGGCGTCTCGGAGGCGACCATCACCGCCGAGGGCGTCCGCCTCCTCGGCATCGGCACCCTGCTCGGCCTCGCGGTCCAGTCCCTCGCGATGCTGCCCTACCTGCGTGACGCCGGGTTCAAGCCGCGCCTGCGCTTCGACTGGAAGGGCCACGGCCTCGGCAAGGCGGCCGGCCTGGCCAAGTGGACGTTCTTCTTCGTCCTCGCCAACCAGATCGGCCTCGTCGTCGTCACCCAACTCGCCACCGCGGCCGGCACGGCCGCGGAGAAGCTGGGCCACGGCGGTACCGGCATCACCGCCTACAACTACGCGTTGCTGCTGTGGCAGATGCCGCAGGCCATCATCACCGTCTCCGTCATGACGGCCGTCCTGCCGCGCATTTCCCGCTCCGCCCACGACGGCGATGCCGCCGCGGTCCGCGACGACATCTCCTACGGCCTGCGCACCTCGGCCGTCGCCATCGTGCCCTGCGCCTTCGCATTCCTCGCGCTCGGCGTCCCGATGGCCACCCTGCTCTACGCGAGCGCCGGCAAGGACGCCGTCAACATCGGTTACGTCCTGATGGCCTTCGGACTCGGCCTGATCCCCTACTCCGTCCAGTACGTGGTCCTGCGCGGGTTCTACGCCTACGAGGACACCCGGACCCCCTTCTACAACACCGTCATCGTCGCGGCCGTCAACGCCGGTGTCTCCGTCCTCGCCTACTTCGTCCTGCCCGCCCGCTGGGCGGTCGTGGGCATGGCCGCCGCGTACGGCCTCGGCTATGTGGTCGGCGTCGGCGTCGCCTGGCGGCGCCTCAAGACCCGCCTCGGCGGCGACCTCGACGGCGCCCACGTGATGCGGACCTACACCCGTCTGATCGGCGCCTGCGTGCCGGCCGCCGCGGTGGCGGGCGGCGTCGCCTACGGCGTCACGCACTGGCTGGGCAGCGGAGCCGGCGGTTCCCTCGTTTCCCTGATCGGCGGCGGCATCGCGCTCGGGGCGGTCTTCCTGATCGCCGCGAAGCGGATGAGGATCGAAGAGCTCAACTCGATGGTCGGAATGGTCCGCGGACGACTGGGCCGCTGATGCGAAGACCCGTTGACGGACCGGACCCCGATCGCGTGTCGTGCAGAGCGCCGGACTGTGGGCACAATTGGCATGGCTTCGCAGACTGGCCGACAGTGCGCAACGGATGGGGAGGCAGGGACGACGGTGGCGGAACGTAGCACGGCTGCCGTCGACGTGGCCGACAACAGCGGCGAAGAGCCGCTGACCGCACACGCGGTCAAGGCCACGGCCGACGGGGTGGACACCCAGAACGGACGAGCCGCGGACGGATCCATGCCCGAGAAGGACGGCGAACGCAGAAGTACGGCCCCCACGGCCGCACCCGAACTCCACAGCGGCCACAAGCTGGCGAGGCGCTACCGGCTGGAGGAGTGCGTCACCCGTCTGGACGGATTCAGCAGCTGGCGGGCGATGGACGAGAAGCTCCGCCGCGCGGTGGGCGTCCACCTGCTCCCCGCCGACCACCCCCGGGCCCGCACGGTACTCGCCGCCGCCCGCTCCTCCGCCCTGCTCGGCGACCCCCGGTTCGTCCAGGTCCTCGACGCCGTGGAGGAGAACGACCTCGTCTACGTCGTCCACGAGTGGCTGCCCGACGCGACCGAGCTCACCGCCCTCCTCGCGGCCGGCTCGCTGGAGCCCCACGACGCCTACCAGCTGGTCAGCCAGGTCTCCCAGGCCATGGCCGCCGCCCATCGCGAGGGCCTGGCCCATCTGCGCCTGACGCCCAGCGCGATACTGCGCACCTCCACCGGTCAGTACCGCATCCGCGGCCTCGCCGTGAACGCCGCCCTGCGCGGCATCACCAGCGAGACCCCGCAGCGGGCCGACACCGAGGCCATCGGCGCACTGCTGTACGCCGCCCTCACCCAGCGCTGGCCGTACGAGGACGACGCGTACGGCCTGCGCGGCCTGCCCAAGGGCGTCGGCCTGCTCGCCCCCGACCAGGTCCGCGCCGGTGTCCACCGGGGTCTCGGCGAGCTCGCCATGCGCGCCCTCGCCAACGATGGCGCCACCGCGTCCCGCCAGGAGCCCGCCTGCACCACGCCGGAGGAGCTCTCCAAGGCCGTCGCCGCGATGCCCCGCATCCGGCCGCCCGAGCCCGCCTTCACGGCCCCTCCGGAGTACCAGCACACCACCTACCAGCAGGGCAGCTACGGCCGCCCGGCCCCCGTCGGCATGCCCACGGCACCGATCTCCGTGCCCGTGCCCCCGCCGGCCCCGCTGCAGAGCCGCACCGGCCGCGCCCTCAAGTGGAGCGTCGCCGCCCTCCTGATCGCCGCCCTCGGCCTGGGCAGTTGGCAGCTCGCGGACGCGCTCCTGGGCCACGGGAAGCAGGGCAGCGGCGAGACCACGCACACCCAGCAGCAGAAGTCGGACGACAGCCCGGAGAAGAAGGACCCCGTCCCGATCTCGGTCAAGGGAGCTGCCGAGTACTACCCGGACGGCACCCCGCAGAACGAGGACGGAGTCTCCAAGACCCTCGACGGGGACTCCTCGACGTACTGGCGCACCAAGAGCTTCGTCGACGGCCCCGAGGTCAAGATCAAGCCCGGTGTCGGGATCATCTACGACCTCGGTTCCGAGCAGGAGGTCGGTGCCGCCTCGATAGGGCTGAGGTTCGCGGGGGAGCACACCACGCTGGCGCTGTACGCGACGGACTCCATGCACCCGAAGAAGTCGGTCGACGGCATGAAGAAGATCGCGGGCACCAAGACCAACGACACCACGGTCAACCTGGCCACCGAGCACCCGGTCAAGACGCGTTACGTGCTCCTGTGGATCACCGCCATGCCGTACGCGCCCTACGACAACTTCAGCAACGCCGGCTACAAGCAGGGCATCACGGACGTGAAGTTCAAGGGCTGACGCACGCCAGGGGAGGGGGCTCACCGTTGGACGAAGCCGCGACCGGCGACCGCAGCGACCAGGAACTCCTGGCGCTGCACGTCGACGGTGACCCCCACGCCTTCGGTGAGCTCGTACGCCGCCACCGCGACCGGCTGTGGGCCGTCGCGCTGCGCACCCTCGGCGACCGGGAGGAAGCCGCCGATGCCGTCCAGGACGCGCTCGTCTCCGCCTACCGGGCCGCCCACACCTTCCGCGGCGACTCGGCCGTGACCACCTGGCTGCACCGGATCACCGTCAACGCCTGCCTCGACCGCGCACGCAAGGCCGCCTCCCGCCGTACCTCACCGCTCGACGACACGGACCGGCTGGAGCGCCTCCTGGAGCCCCACGAGTCCGCCGAGGCCCCCGCGGAACGCCAAGACCTCCACCGCCAGCTCCTGGCCGCCCTCGGCACCCTCCCGGCCGATCAGCGGGCCGCGCTCGTCCTCGTCGACATGCAGGGATACCCCGTGGCCGAGGCCGCCCGGGTCCTCGGCGTCCCCTCCGGCACCGTGAAGAGCCGGTGCGCGCGGGGCCGGGCGAAACTCCTCCCGATGCTCACTCATCTGCGCACGAATGCCGGGGATAACACCGCCGCCGAGCGGGGAAGGAACCGGACGCCGGGGACACCCGTCCCACCTGCGGCAGACTCCAGGGATTCCGGGCCGAGGGATCCGGACCCAGACGTTGTGAAGGGCGGAGGTGGACGACCGTGACCCCGACGACCGGCACTGCCGGCACGATCCGGCACCCGGAGGTCTCCGAGATCTCCGACCTGGCCGAAGGACTGCTCTCCCCGTCCCGGACCGCCGAAGTGCGCCGCCACCTCGTTGACTGCTCCCTGTGCGCCGACGTCCGCGCCTCCCTCGACGAGATCCGCTCCCTCCTCGGCACCCTCCCGGGGCCGCCCCGGATGCCTTCCGCCGTCGCCGGACGCATCGACGCCGCGCTGGCGGCCGAGGCGCTCCTCGATGCCACGGCCTCCCGCGCCGAAACTCCCGCGTCCGCCCCCGAACCCCGAACCGACGTCGAAGCCGAGGCCGAGATCGAAGCCGAGGCCGACGTAGAAGCCGAAGCCGAGGCCGATACGGACGTCCGTGGCGGTGTTTCACGTGAAACACCGGTACCCGCGGCCGGCCGGACCGGGGCCCTGCGGCCCTCCGGTCACCCGTCCGGCCCCACCGGTCCCGGCCGGCGCCGCGCACGCCGCCGGATCGCCGTCCTCGCCGGCCTGACCGGGGCGGCCGCCTGCGTACTCGGCGTCTACCTGTTCGGCGGCCTCACCGGCACCGGCTCCCACGACAACGCCACCCACGCCCCGGCCAGCGCCGCCGCCCGGTCCGCGGACACCGGCGGATACACCGCTCAGGGGCTCCGTGGGAACGTCCAGCGGCTCCTCGCCACGGCGACCGGGGGGCAGACCAACAAGACCATGGGCCTGGACACCACCGCCCCGGAGCAGGCCCCCTCCGACCGGCAGGCATCACCGGAGTCCGTGTCGGTCCCGCCGTGCGTCCAGCGGTCCACCGGCCGTGCCGAGGCCCCGCTCGCCGCCGAGCGCGGCAGCTACGAGGGCAAGCCCGTCTACCTCCTCGTGCTTCCGCATCCGGATGACCCGTCCCTGGCGGACGCCTACCTCGTGCCCGCGGGCTGCGCCGACGATCCGGCGCAGGCCCCCGGAAAGCCTCTTCTGACCAGCACCTATCCCCGGAACTGACGGATCCGGGAGCCGAACCGGGCACGTTCGCGGCCGGAGGCGGATCTGAGGGGAATGCTCGCGCCGTAGGATCCGTTGGGTGGGGTGAGAGTCCGCACCGGCCCCCGGTAGGCACCCAGAAGTCCGCAGAGACGAGGAAAGAACCCGTGAGCGACGTACGAAACGTGATCATCATCGGCTCCGGGCCGGCCGGTTACACGGCCGCCCTGTACACCGCACGCGCTTCGCTCAACCCGCTGGTCTTCGAAGGCGCCGTCACCGCCGGTGGCGCGCTGATGAACACCACCGAGGTCGAGAACTTCCCCGGCTTCCAGGACGGGATCATGGGCCCGGACCTCATGGACAACATGCGCGGCCAGGCGGAGCGCTTCGGTGCCGAGCTCGTTCCGGACGACATCGTCTCCGTGGACCTCACCGGTGAGATCAAGACCGTCACCGACACCGCCGGCACGGTGCACCGCGCCAAGGCCGTCATCGTCACCACCGGTTCCCAGCACCGCAAGCTCGGTCTGCCCAACGAGGACACCCTCTCGGGCCGCGGTGTCTCCTGGTGCGCCACCTGTGACGGGTTCTTCTTCAAGGACCAGGACATCGCCGTGGTCGGCGGCGGCGACACCGCGATGGAGGAGGCGACCTTCCTCTCGCGCTTCGCGAAGTCGGTCACCATCGTCCACCGCCGCGACAGCCTGCGCGCCTCCAAGGCCATGCAGGACCGTGCCTTCGCCGACCCGAAGATCTCGTTCGCCTGGGACAGCGAGGTCGCCGAGATCCACGGCGAGCAGAAGCTCTCCGGCCTCACCCTGCGGAACACCAAGACCGGCGAGACCTCCGAGCTGCCCGTGACCGGCCTCTTCATCGCCGTCGGCCACGACCCGCGCACCGAGCTCTTCACCGGCCAGCTCGACCTGGACGACGAGGGTTACCTCAAGGTGGACGCACCCTCCACGCGGACCAACGTCACCGGTGTCTTCGGTGCCGGCGACGTCGTGGACCACACCTACCGTCAGGCGATCACGGCGGCCGGCACCGGCTGCTCCGCCGCTCTCGACGCCGAGCGGTTCCTCGCCGCCCTCGCGGACGCCGAGCACGCGACCGCGACCGTCTGACCCCCGCTCCATCCCCACACCCCACACCCCGTATCAAGAGGAGGCCGCTGTGGCTCTCAAGACCGTGACCGACGCCGACTTCGACGCTGAGGTCCTGGCCAGCGACAAGCCCGTCCTGGTGGACTTCTGGGCCGAGTGGTGCGGCCCGTGCCGCCAGATCGCGCCGTCCCTAGAGGCCATCGCGGCGGAGTACGGCGACCAGATCGAGATCGTCAAGCTCAACATCGACCAGAACCCGGCGACGGCCGCCCGCTACGGCGTGATGTCCATCCCGACCCTGAACGTCTACCAGGGCGGCGAGGTCGCCAAGACCATCGTCGGTGCCAAGCCGAAGGCCGCGATCCTGCGCGACCTCTCCGACTTCGTCGAGGTCAAGGCCGTCTGACCCGCACCGTGTTTCACGTGAAACGGGGCCACCCCTGAGGGGTGGCCCCGTTTCACGTATGAGGAGTCTTTCCGCGCCTCCGCCCGCGTTCACAACGGACGCAGCACCGGTTCCTTCCGCGCGCGAGCGCCGCCCAGCAGCCGGTCCAGGGCCAGTTCCACGTCTTCCTTCCACGACAACGTCGTGCGCAGCTCCAACCGCAACCGGGGATGGGCCGGATGGGGACGGACCGTCTTGAAGCCCACCGCCAGCAGGTGGTCGGCCGGCAGTAGGCACGCGGGCCTCTCCCAGCGCGCGTCGCCGAAGGCCTCGATGGCCTTGAACCCCCGCCTCAGCAGGTCCTTGGCGACCGTCTGCACCATCACCCGCCCCAGGCCCTGGCCCTGGTACCCGGGCATGATCCATGCCGTGATCAACTGGACCGCGTCCGAGGACACCGGACTGGTCGGGAACGAGGCGGCACGCGGCACATAGGCCGGCGGCGCGTAGAGCACGAAGCCCACCGGGACCTCGTCCACATAGACCACCCGGCCGCAGGACCCCCAGTCCAGCAGGACGGCGGAGATCCAGCCCTCCTTCTCCAGCTCCGGGGTGCCCGCCTTCACGGCGGCTTCCCCGCTGACGGGATCCAGCTCCCAGAACACGCAGCTCCGGCAACGCCGGGGAAGGTCCTGGAGGTTGTCGAGCGTGAGCGGTACCAACCGACGACCCATGACGGCATCGTAACCACTGCACCCTGCTTCTTCGAGTGTGGACATCGTCCGAAGGAGCAGGGTGCGGAAGTGGACGGGCTACTCCCCGGAAAGGCCCTGCTCCAGCACCCGGCCCTCGCCGGGTGCCAGGGTGCCCAGGATCCGCTCCAGATCCTCCATCGAAGCGAACTCGACGGTGATCTTGCCCTTCTTCTGCCCCAGGTCCACCTTCACCCGGGTCTCGAACCGGTCCGAGAGGCGGGTCGCCAGTTCACTGAGCGCCGGGGCGACCCGGGCTCCCGCGCGCGGGCCCTTCGGCTTCACCGTGCTCGTCGGCTCGGAGCCCATCAGCGTCACGATCTCCTCGACCGCACGCACCGACAGGCCCTCGGCGACGATCCGGTGTGCGAGACGGTCCTGCTGCTCGGAGTCCTCCACCGACAGCAGCGCCCGCGCGTGCCCCGCCGACAGGACGCCCGCGGCCACCCGGCGCTGGACCGGTGCGGAAAGTCTCAGCAGACGCAGGGTGTTCGAGACCTGAGGACGCGAGCGTCCGATCCGGTCCGCCAGCTGGTCGTGCGTGCACTTGAAGTCCTGGAGCAGCTGGTCGTACGCGGCCGCCTCCTCCAGGGGGTTCAGCTGTGCCCGGTGGAGGTTCTCCAGGAGGGCGTCCAGCAGCAGCTTGTCGTCGTCCGTGGCCCGGATGATCGCGGGGATCCGTTCCAGTCCCGCCTCGCGACAGGCACGCCAGCGCCGTTCACCCATGATCAGTTCGTACCGGCCCTGGGCCGTCTGCCGCACGACCACCGGCTGGAGCAGACCCACCTCCTGGATGGAGGTCACCAACTCCGCCAGAGCGTCCTCGTCGAAGACCTCACGCGGCTGACGCGGGTTCGGCTTGATCGTGTCCAGCGGAAGCTCCGCGAACGTCGCACCCGCCGTCGGGGCGGCCTCCGCCTTCACCTGCTCCGGCACCGCGGCCGCCGATGTTTCACGTGAAACATCGGCGGCGACCACTGAGGGTGCCGTCTCCTGCGCCAGCACGGCGAGCTTCGCCGCGGCGATGCCCCGCTCGGACGCCGGCGTCGGTACCGCCGACGGGGACATCGCCCCGGCCATGGGCGTCGCTTCCTGAGGAGCCGCCGGAATCAGCGCGCCGAGCCCCCGTCCCAGACCCCTACGTCGCTCACTCACTGGATCCCCTCCGCCATGCTCTGCGTGCTGTTCATGCCCGCGCCCGGATGGGCGTCCTGGGCGTCGTAATGGATTCCGGCTCCCCGTAGGGCCATCTCCCGCGCCGCCTCCAGGTAGGAGAGGGCACCGCTGGAGCTCGGGTCGTACGTGAGGACCGTCTGCCCGTAGCTCGGCGCTTCGGAGATGCGCACCGACCTCGGAATGCTGGTGCGCAGCACCTCCTTGCCGAAGTGGGTGCGCACCTCCTCGGCCACCTGGGAAGCGAGCCGCGTCCTGCCGTCGTACATGGTCAGCAGGATCGTCGAGACGTGCAGGTTCGGGTTGAGATGGGCCCGCACCAGGTCGACGTTGCGCAGCAGCTGCCCCAGTCCCTCCAGTGCGTAGTACTCGCACTGGATCGGGATCAGTACCTCCGCGCCCGCGACCATGGCGTTCACGGTCAGCAGGCCCAGGGAGGGCGGGCAGTCGATCAGGATGTAGTCGAGCGGCTGCTCGTAGGCCTGGATGGCCCGCTGGAGGCGGCTTTCGCGGGCCACCAGGGACACCAGCTCGATCTCCGCTCCCGCCAGGTCGATCGTGGCCGGGGCGCAGAACAGCCCTTCCACGTCCACCACGGGCTGGACGACCTCCAGGAGGGGCCGGCTGTCCACGAGCACGTCGTAGATGGAGGGCACTTCCGCGTGGTGGTCGATACCCAGGGCCGTCGAGGCGTTGCCCTGCGGGTCGAGGTCGATCACCAGGACCCTGGCACCGTGCAGGGCCAGCGAGGCCGCCAGGTTCACGGTCGTCGTGGTCTTGCCCACGCCGCCCTTCTGGTTGGCCACCACCATGATCCGGGTCTGTGCGGGCCGCGGCAGAGCGGCGCCGGTCCGACCGATCGGCTCGACCGCGAGCTGCGCGGCCCGCTCGACGGGAGTGTCCTCGTGGTCGTCGTTGTCGACGAGGGGCGGAGGCAGGTGGCCCACCCCAGCAGTAGCCGGGAATGTTTCACGTGAAACATCCTCGCCCGGCGATTCAGAGCGGGGACCGGGGACCGGATCGGCCATCGGCCCCGCAAGGTTGGCGTCGGACCGCACGGTGTCACTCTCCTCGGCAGTGGGCTCGCGATGAACAGAGCCTGCCATGGCACCGGGGTCGCGAACCAGCGGGGCCCTTACTCCTGTGGATGAATCCACCGTTGTGGAAAACTCCGTACCCCCCGCGCCCTTGCGGGGGCGGGGGGCCGCAGCAGCACGGCCGCGGCTGATGATTCCGTGCAGCAGAGAGCGATGTTTCACGTGAAACACGATGCCCGGACGGAGTCTTCAGGCCGCTACGACACTCCGAAATCCAGACCTATCAGGCTCAACAGCCCGAAAGGGACAAGATCAACGGCGTCGGCGTACCCGCCCCACACGGGCGGCCTTAGCCCGCTTGGCGGCGAACCTCACCCCACCGGGGCTTTCTCCGACCTCCACCCGGACCACCGTGGAGAGGGGGTCCACGACGCCCTCTCCCACCTGAAGCACCGAGGTCTTCACCACACCGAGCTTGCTCAGCGCGACCTTCGCCGACACCAGCTCCTCTTCGGCGGTGTCGCCCTTGAGCGCCAGCATCTCCCCGTACGGACGCAGCAGGGGAACGCCCCAGCCGGCCAGCCGGTCGAGCGGGGCCACGGCACGGGCCGTGACCACGTGCACCGGCTGAACCTTGCCGAGCACCTCTTCGGCCCGGCCGCGCACCACGGTGACGTGGTCCAGACCCAGCAGCTCCACGGCTTCCTGGAGGAAGTTCGTACGGCGCAGCAGGGGCTCCAGCAGGGTGATCTTCAGGTCCCGCCGGACCAGTGCGAGGGGGATGCCGGGCAGACCGGCCCCGGAGCCCACGTCGCACACGGTGACGCCCTGGGGCACCACCTCGGAGAGCACCGCGCAGTTCAGCAGGTGCCGCTCCCACAGGCGGGGAACCTCACGCGGCCCGATCAGACCGCGCTGGACCCCCGCATCCGCCAGCAGCTCCGCATACCGCACAGCTTCCGGGAAAAACTCACCGAACACCGCGCGCGCCTCTTCGGGCGCCGGGGGAAGCTCAGCTGCCTCCGTCACGGGGACCGTCCTTCCGTACAGAACCGCTCACGCCAATACCGTGCCGTTCACATGTCAGGC
Organism: Streptomyces sp. NPDC004667; assembly: GCF_040609475.1. Lineage (NCBI taxonomy): Bacteria > Bacillati > Actinomycetota > Actinomycetes > Kitasatosporales > Streptomycetaceae > Streptomyces > Streptomyces sp. NPDC004667. The sequence goes on from NZ_JBEXKC010000027.1 coordinate 15,381, forward strand.
TTACAAACATCGGCCCCGCCTGCGACACAGACGGGGCCGACGCACAACGTTCCGGTCAGGCCGGGAGCACAACGACGAAGCGCTGCGGCTCCTCGCCCTCGGACTCGCTCTTGAGACCGGCGGCCGCCACGGCATCGTGGACGACCTTGCGCTCGAAGGGGGTCATCGGAGCCAGCTTCAGCGGCTCGCCCGAGGACTTCACGTCTTCGGCGGCCTTGGCACCCAGCGCCGCGAGCTCCTCGCGCTTCTTGGCCCGGAAGCCGGCGATGTCCAGCATCAGCCGGCTGCGGTCCCCGGTCTCGCGGTGCACGGCGAGGCGGGTCAGCTCCTGCAGAGCCTCCAGGACCTCACCGTCGCGGCCCACGAGCTTCTGCAGGTCGCGGCCGGCGGAGTCGCTCACGATCGACACCGCGGCACGGTCGGCCTCGACGTCCATGTCGATGTCGCCGTCCAGGTCCGCGATGTCCAGCAGACCCTCAAGGTAGTCGGCCGCGATCTCACCCTCCTGCTCCAGGCGGGTCAGGGTGTCGCCACTCTCAGCGGCGGCGGTGGTGGTGCCTTCCGTCACGGGAGGGACTCCTTCTTACTTCTTGGAGGGCTTGCTGGGGGGCGTCTGTCGCTTCGACTTCGTCTGCCGCTTGGGCTGCTGCCGCTTCGTGGCGACACCGCCACTCGCGGCGTCCGCATCGGCGGTGGCTTCGGAACTCTTCATCACGGAGCCGTCCGCCTGCGCGGCCATGCCCTGCTTCGTCAGCGAGGTGATGAACTTGCGCTCGTTGTCGTTGCGGTCCGGACCCTTGGCCACGATCGCCGCGACGATCTTCTTCTTGCTCCGGCCCTTGACGTCCCCGTGGGTGGAGACGTGCTTCAGGAGACGGGTCAGGTACTCGTCCTGCGCCTTGCTGCCCGGCGTCGGGTTCTGGTTGATCACGTACATCTGCTGACCCATGGTCCACACGTTCGTGGTCAGCCAGTAGACGAGGACACCGACGGGGAAGTTGATGCCCATCACCGCGAAGATCAGCGGGAAGATGTACATCAGCATCTTCTGCTGCTGCATGAACGGCGTCTTGACCGAGAGGTCGACGTTCTTCGCCATCAGCTGGCGCTGGGTGTAGAACTGCGACAGCGACATCAGGATGATCATGACCGCGGTCACGATGCGCACGTCGGTGATCGAGGCGCCCAGCGAGGCGACCTTCTCGGCGCTGTCCGTGAACTTGGCGGCCAGCGGGGCGCCGAAGATGTGCGCCTGGCGGGCGCTCTCCAGCAGCGACTGGTTGATCACGCCGATGGTCTGGCCGTTGGCGATGGCCGAGAGCACGTGGTACAGCGCGAAGAAGAACGGGGACTGCGCCAGGATGGGAAGGCACGAGGAGAGCGGGTTGGTACCCGTCTCCTTGTACAGCTTCATCATCTCTTCGGACTGACGCTGCTTGTCGTTCTTGTAGCGCTCCTGGATCGCCTTCATCTTCGGCTGGAGCGCCTGCATGCCCCGCGTCGCCTTGATCTGCTTCACGAAGAGCGGGATCAGGCAGATACGGATCAGTACCACCAGGGACACGATGGACAGGCCCCAGGCCCATCCACTGTCCGGGCCGAAGATCGCCCCGTACAGCGAGTGGAACTGGACGATGACCCATGACACGGGGGTGGTGATAAAGCTGAACAGACTGGCAATCGTGTCCACTAATCAGGCTCCTTGAGCATTGCGAGATCTACGCAACGCACTGCGCAGCTGCTCGTGCCAACGCGGGCGTTTCCGGGGTGGGACATGATCCACACCACCCGGGGACCACGGATTGCACCGCAGGATCCGCCAGGCGGTCAGAACCGTCCCCTTCACCGCACCATGCCGGTCGATGGCCGTGAACCCGTAGTGCGAGCACGACGGGTAATAGCGGCACACCGGCCCGAGCAGCGGACTGATCGTCCACTGGTACAGCTTGATCAAGGCGAGCAGCGGGTACTTCATCGAGCGACGCCTCCCAGTAGCCGCGCCAGGGCGGCATCCAGGTCACGAGCCAGCTCGTCGACGCCGGCATCACCCGCTCCGGGCAGGGCCCGCACCACCACCAGGCTACCTGCGGGCAACTGGGCCAGCCGGTCGCGGACGAGGTGACGCAGGCGACGCTTGACCCGGTTGCGGACGACCGCTATGCCGACGGCCTTGCTGACGACGAAACCCGCACGCGGCGAGGGAGCGATCTCCCCCGGCTCGTGCGGGTCCGTTGCACCGCTGGTACGTAGGTGGACGACGAGGAGCGGGCGTCCTGCCCGCCGGCCCCGTCGTACCGCGCTCGCGAAGTCTTCACGCCGCCTCAGCCGATTTTCGGGAGACAGCACAACGTCACGACCTGCGTGTTGTTACGCGGAGAGGGCGGCGCGGCCCTTGCTGCGACGGTTCGCGAGGATCGCGCGACCGGCACGGGTACGCATCCGAAGACGGAAGCCGTGGGTCTTGGCACGACGGCGGTTGTTCGGCTGGAAGGTGCGCTTGCTCACTCGGGGGCTCCAGAGAATGAATCGTGTGTGGCGTTACATCGCCTGGCTGTCACCGTGCGCCCACGAGGAACTCGCGTGTTCGCCCGAGTGGACACCGCTAAACGATCACAATCAGTGATCTTCGCCCATCGGTAGGCAGGCGGCAGCAGCCATCGACAACTCGACCTCGTTACGGTACGCGCGGCTACGCCATCCGGTCAAACCGAGCCCGCCCTGCCGCACACTGTGCACAGGCTGTGGACAACGACTTGAACCGTACCCACCGGCCTGACTACCGTTGCCTGATCCCGGATTTTTGTCCCGACCGTCCCAAAGAACCACACATTCGTGGGACCGGGACCTGTGAGAGAGCGTGCTCTGTGGCTGACGTACCCGCCGATCTTGCCGCAGTGTGGCCACGCGTGCTCGAGAAGCTGCTCGGGGAGGGTCAGCAGGGCATCGAGCCCAAGGACAAGCAGTGGGTGGAACGATGCCAGCCACTGGCCCTCGTCGCCGACACCGCCCTGCTCGCCGTCCCCAACGAATGGGGCAAGCGGGTTCTCGAAGGCCGTCTGGCCCCGCTCATCAGCGATGCCCTCAGCCGTGAGTGCGGCCGGCCCATCCGGATCGCGATCACGGTGGACGACTCCGCGGGCGAGCCCGCGCCCCCGGCGCCGTCGGCCCCGGGGCAGCGCGAGGGCTACGAGCCGTACGGCGGCCAGCGCCCCGGCGGCCCCACCGGCCCCGGCGGCGAGGACCAGCTCCCCACCGCCCGCCCGGCCTACCCGGAGTACCAGCAGCAGCGCCCCGAGCCCGGCGCCTGGCCGCGCGGCGGCCAGCAGGACGACTACGGCTGGCAGCAGCCGCGCCTGGGCGGCTTCCCCGAGCGCGACCCCTACGCCTCCCCGCAGCCCGGCTACCTCCAGCAGCAGGAGCCCGGCGGCTACGAGCAGAACTCCTACGAGCAGGGTTCCTACGAGCAGCAGCAGTACGAGCAGTCCCCGTACGAATCCCAGAAGTACGAACAGCAGCAGTACGAACAACAGAAGTACGAGCAGCAGCAGTACGAGCAGCCCGCCCCGCGCCCGGCCCCCGGCCGGCCCGCGCCCCCGCCGGCCCCGTCCGGCGGTTCCACCTCGGGCCCGCTGGAGCCGACCGCCCGGCTGAACCCCAAGTACCTCTTCGACACCTTCGTCATCGGCGCCTCCAACCGCTTCGCGCACGCGGCCGCGGTGGCCGTCGCCGAGGCGCCGGCGAAGGCGTACAACCCCCTCTTCATCTACGGGGAGTCGGGCCTCGGCAAGACGCACCTGCTGCACGCCATCGGGCACTACGCGCGCAGCCTCTACCCCGGTACGCGGGTGCGGTACGTGAGCTCGGAGGAGTTCACCAACGAGTTCATCAACTCCATCCGCGACGGCAAGGGCGACGCCTTCCGCAAGCGCTACCGCGAGATGGACATCCTGCTGGTCGACGACATCCAGTTCCTCGCGAGCAAGGAGTCGACGCAGGAGGAGTTCTTCCACACCTTCAACACGCTCCACAACGCCAACAAGCAGATCGTGCTGTCCTCCGACCGGCCGCCCAAGCAGCTCGTCACCCTGGAGGACCGGCTCCGCAACCGCTTCGAGTGGGGCCTGATCACCGACGTCCAGCCGCCCGAGCTGGAGACCCGTATCGCGATCCTGCGCAAGAAGGCCGTCCAGGAGCAGCTCAACGCCCCGCCGGAGGTACTGGAGTTCATCGCGTCCCGCATCTCGCGCAACATCCGCGAGCTGGAGGGGGCGCTGATCCGGGTCACCGCCTTCGCGAGCCTCAACCGGCAGCCGGTCGACCTGGGCCTGGCGGAGGACGTCCTCAAGAACCTGATCCCGGGCGGCGAGGACAGCGCACCCGAGATCACCGCCTCCGACATCATGGCGGCCACCGCGGACTACTTCGGGCTCACCGTGGACGACCTGTGCGGCTCCTCGCGCAGCCGCGTCCTGGTCACCGCCCGGCAGATCGCCATGTACCTGTGCCGGGAGCTCACGGACCTGTCGCTGCCCAAGATCGGGGCCCAGTTCGGCGGCCGCGACCACACCACCGTCATGCACGCCGACCGCAAGATCCGCGCTCTCATGGCCGAACGGCGCTCCATCTACAACCAGGTCACGGAGCTCACCAACCGCATCAAGAACGGCTGACGCCGGCCCCCGGCAGCGGCGTCAGGGGACTCCGCGACCCCGGGCAAACCCCCAGACAGGGCGCTCCCGGATTGAACCGGGGGCGCCCTTCTTCGTCCGTGCGCCCCCACCTTGTTCGAATGCGCCCCCCAGGGAGCAAGTCATCCACAGATTCCCCAACTTTCTTCCGTCCACAGCCTGAGGACAGTTTCCGTCGCCCACAATCCGTCCACAGGAGCCCTGGTTGAGGGCCCATCAGGCCAGGTCAGGCGCCTGTGGAATTGTGCGCAAGGATCATCCACAGGCTGTGGACAGAAATTTCGTCCACAGGGTCATCCACTCCTTTGTCCACCGGAGACCCACAGGTTCCCGCGTCCTGTGCACAGGACGCGAGGGGTTCTCCACACCGTTGTCCACTGTTCGGCAACGAGGCACCCCCGGTCACCGTCCCGAGTGAAAGCCGTCACACGGATGTCGACGTTTGGTGTGTGGACCGCTGGGGAAAAGCTGGGGACACAGCTGTGGAGTAGTGCGGGTCACCTGGGGACGGCCTGTGCAGAAGTTTTCGTTCTCCACAGAGACACCGTGTTGTCCACCGGTGCCACCCACAGGGTGTGGGGATAAAAAACAGGGGTTGACCTGGGAAAACGGGCTTATCCACCGTTTCCACAGGCCCTACTACTACCCCCATGGAGAGTTAGGCCGGTTTCGGTTTTCAAGCAGGTCCTGTGCACAACTCGTCGATCGGCCGTCCCGACACCTCGCTCCCGACTTGACCGCCAGCCGCGACGACTGTCGGCGCCGTACGTCAGACTGGTCCCCGGCAACGGTCGAGGCATCGACGAGCCGACGACGAAGGCCGGCAGACGAGCGAGCAACAGCAGGAGGCGGTTTCCGGTGAAGATCCGGGTGGAACGCGACGTACTCGCGGAGGCGGTGGCCTGGGCTGCACGCAGCCTCCCGGCCCGGCCGCCGGTGCCCGTGCTCGCGGGCCTGCTGCTGAAGGCCGAAGAGGGCACCCTGTCGCTCTCCGGCTTCGACTACGAGGTCTCGGCCCGCGTCTCCGTCGAGGCGGACGTCGAGGAGGACGGCACCGTCCTCGTCTCCGGCCGGCTCCTCGCAGACATCTGCCGCGCCCTCCCCAACCGCCCGGTGGAGATTTCCACAGACGGTGTACGGGCGACCGTGGTCTGCGGCTCCTCCCGGTTCACACTCCACACCCTGCCTGTGGAGGAATACCCGGCGCTGCCCCAGATGCCGACCGCGACCGGCACCGTGCCCGGTGAGGTCTTCGCCTCCGCCGCCGCCCAGGTCGCCATCGCCGCCGGCCGCGACGACACGCTGCCCGTGCTGACCGGTGTCCGCATCGAGATCGAGGGCGACCGCGTCACCCTGGCCTCCACCGACCGCTACCGCTTCGCGGTCCGCGAGTTCCTGTGGAAGCCGGAGAACCCGGACGCCTCGGCCGTGGCCCTGGTGCCCGCCAAGACCCTCCTGGACACCGCCAAGTCCCTCACCAGCGGCGACACCGTCACCCTGGCGCTCTCCGGCTCCGGCCAGGGCGAGGGCCTCATCGGCTTCGAGGGCGCCGGCCGCCGCACCACCACCCGCCTGCTCGAAGGCGACCTGCCGAAGTACCGCACCCTCTTCCCGACGGAGTTCAACTCCATCGCCGTGATCGAGACCGCGCCCTTCGTCGAGGCCGTCAAGCGCGTCGCCCTGGTGGCCGAGCGCAACACGCCGGTCCGGCTCAGCTTCGAGCAGGGCGTCCTCATCCTGGAGGCGGGCTCCAGCGACGATGCACAGGCTGTGGAACGCGTCGACGCGAAGCTGGAGGGCGACGACATCTCCATCGCCTTCAACCCGACCTTCCTGCTCGACGGCCTCAGCGCGATCGACTCGCCCGCGGCCCAGCTCAGCTTCACCACGTCCACCAAGCCCGCGCTGCTCAGCGGCCGTCCGGCGGTCGACGCGGAGGCCGACGAGGCCTACAAGTACCTGATCATGCCGGTGCGCCTGTCCGGCTGACACCCCCCGCACAGCGCCGTCGGGCCCGGTCTCGCAGCCTGCGGGACCGGGCCCGACGCCGTTCGGAGCGGGCCCCGCACCACGGCCCGGCGTAGGCTCGGATCCGGTGGGCCACCCCCGAACCCGGGGAGCCCCGGTACAGCCAAAGACGGCCACAACGCGTAAGGAAGCACCTGATGGAGCTCGGTCTCGTCGGTCTCGGCAAGATGGGCGGCAACATGCGCGAGCGCATCCGCCGCGCAGGCCACACCGTCATCGGATACGACCGCAACCCGGACCTCGCGGATGTCCACAGCCTGCGGGAACTCGTGGACAGCCTGCAGTCCCCCCGCGTGGTGTGGGTGATGGTCCCCGCCGGTGCGGCCACGCAGTCCACCGTCGACGAGCTCGCGGAGCTGCTCGCGCCCGGCGACATCGTCGTCGACGGCGGCAACTCCCGCTGGACCGACGACGAGAAGCACGCCGAGGAGCTGAAGGCCAAGGGCATCGGCTTCGTCGACTGCGGTGTCTCCGGCGGCGTCTGGGGCCTGGAGAACGGCTACGCGCTCATGTACGGCGGCGACGAGAAGCACGTCGCCGCGGTCCAGCCGGTCTTCGACGCCCTCAAGCCCGAGGGTGACTTCGGCGCCGTACACGCCGGCAAGGTCGGCGCGGGCCACTTCGCGAAGATGGTCCACAACGGCATCGAGTACGCCATGATGCAGGCCTACGCCGAGGGCTGGGAGCTCCTGGAGAAGGTGGACTCGGTCACCGACGTCCGCGAGGTGTTCCGCTCCTGGCAGGAGGGGACGGTCATCCGTTCCTGGCTGCTGGACCTCGCCGTGAACGCGCTGGACGAGGACGAGCACCTGGAGCAGCTGCGCGGCTTCGCGCAGGACTCCGGCGAGGGCCGCTGGACCGTCGAGGCCGCGATCGACAACGCGGTGCCGCTGCCGGCGATCACCGCCTCGCTGTTCGCCCGCTTCGCCTCGCGCCAGGACGACTCCCCGCAGATGAAGATGATCGCGGCGCTGCGCAACCAGTTCGGCGGCCACGCGGTCGAGAAGAAGTAGTCCCACGGGGCGACACCGCCCCACGGACGACAGCACCACAGCACCACAGAGCAAGCAGCAGGAAGCCGGGGGAGGTCGGCGCCGTATGCACGTTTCGCATCTCTCGTTGGCCGACTTCCGCTCGTACGCCCGGGCCGAGGTTCCCCTCGCCCCGGGCGTCACGGCTTTCGTGGGCCCCAACGGCCAGGGCAAGACGAACCTCGTCGAGGCCATCGGCTACCTGGCCACCCTGGGCAGCCACCGGGTCTCCTCGGACGCCCCGCTCGTCCGGATGGGCGCGGAACGGGCCGTCGTCCGGGCCGCCGTCACCCAGGGCGAACGTACGCAGCTCGTGGAGCTGGAACTCAACCCGGGCCGCGCCAACCGGGCCCGCATCAACCGGTCCTCGCAGGTCAGGCCCCGGGACGTGCTGGGGATCGTACGCACCGTGCTGTTCGCCCCCGAGGACCTGGCGCTGGTCAAGGGCGACCCGGGGGAGCGCCGGCGCTTCCTGGACGAGCTCGTCACGGCCCGCTCCCCGCGCATGGCGGCCGTCCGCTCCGACTACGAACGCGTCCTCAAGCAGCGCAACACCCTGCTGAAGTCGGCGGCGATGGCCCGTCGGCACGGAGGCCGCTCCATGGACCTCTCCACCCTCGACGTGTGGGACCAGCACCTGGCCCGCGCGGGCGCCGAACTCCTCGCACAGCGCCTCGACCTGATCGCGACCCTGCTGCCGCTCGCCGACAAGGCCTACGAGCAGCTCGCACCCGGCGGCGGCCCGCTCGGGCTCGCCTACCGCTCCTCGGCCGGCGAGCCGGTCGACAGCGGGGAGGCACGCACCCGCGAGGCGCTCTACGAGGTCCTGCTGGCGGCCCTGTCCGAGGTGCGCAAGCAGGAGATCGAACGCGGCGTCACCCTCGTCGGACCGCACCGCGACGACGTCCTGCTGCGCCTGGGCGAACTGCCCGCCAAGGGGTACGCCAGCCACGGCGAGTCCTGGTCGTACGCACTGGCGCTGCGCCTGGCCTCGTACGAGCTGTTGCGCTCGGAGGGGACGGAACCGGTGCTGATCCTGGACGACGTCTTCGCGGAGCTCGACGCGCGCCGCCGGGAGCGGCTCGCGGAACTGGTGGCCCCGGGCGAGCAGGTCCTGGTCACGGCGGCGGTGGACGACGACGTTCCGGGGGTGCTGACCGGCACCCGGTTCGCGGTCTCCGGAGGCGAGGTGACCCGGCTGTGAGCGCGGGCGAGGGCGGGCAGGACAAGCCGAGGACCCCGGAGCCGTCCGGGGTGGACCTGGCGCGGCAGGCGCTGGCCGCCGCGCGGGAGCAGGCCCGTGCCCGCGGGAACGCGGTGAGCGGGCGCCAGCGCCACCGGCAGCCGGGCCTGCGCTCCGGCGCCCGTGCCGACGGCCGGGATCCGATGCCGCTGATGGCGGCCCTGGACCGGCTGCGGACGGAACGCGGCTGGGAGATGCCGATCGCGGTGGCCGGGGTGATGGAGCGCTGGGCGGAGATCGTCGGCCCGGAGATCGCCGCGCACTGTGAACCGGAACGCTACGAGGACCGTGAGCTCCTCGTACGGTGCGACTCCTCCGCCTGGGCGGCGCAGCTGAAGCTGCTGGCCCCGCAGCTGGTGGCGCGGCTCAACGCGGACCTGGGCCAGGGCACGGTCCGGCTGATCAAGGTCCAGGGTCCCGGCGGCCGCCCCAAGCGGCACGGCCCCTGGCGCGCCCCGGGCAGCAGCGGGCCCGGGGACACCTGGGGCTGAGACCGGCCCGGCCCCGCGCCGGCGGTCCCGGACGGCCCGTACCACCCGCGCCCGAGGCCCCGTACCGTCCGCCCCGGCGGCCTCGTAGGGCCCGCCCCCGGCGGCTCCGTACCGTCCGCGCGGAGGTCCCGTACCGGCCGCCCCGCAGCCGCGTGCCGGTACCGGCCGGCCGCCGTCCGCACGGGCCGGCTCCCGGGCGGTTTCCGGCCCTTTCCACCCCGCGCGGGCCCCCTCTTCCCGTCCCCGCGCCCCGCCCGCGCGCCCCCGGGCCCGGCCCCGCCGGGTGCGGTGTCCCTCACGGTAGCCGCGGGTTGACAGGCCGAAGCGCTGGATGCCCGCGTGAGCCTCTTGGAGCCCCACCCCGAATATGGGGAGTCGGAGAGAGGAGGTTCAGGGCGGCACATGCGGACTCAGGTACCGGCAAACCCCCATTCATGTCAGTGGTACCGGTAGACTGGAGACAATCCCGCCCGTTCGCGGGGTGACAGCTACAAACGCAGACAACGCAGATCGACGCGGCCGCTCCCCCGGCGCACATGCTGGTCCGGAGTACGGGCTGCGCTGTGCCAGAAAGGGCGCTTCGTGGCCGATTCCGGCGACTCCAACGAGAAGAATTACGACGCCAGTGCGATCCAGGTCCTCGAGGGCCTGGACGCGGTCCGCAAGCGGCCGGGTATGTACATCGGCTCGACGGGTGAGCGTGGTCTGCACCACCTCGTCTACGAGGTCGTCGACAACTCGGTCGACGAGGCGCTGGCCGGGCACGCGGACACCATTGACGTGACGATCCTCGCCGACGGCGGGGTGCGCGTGGTCGACAACGGCCGCGGCATCCCGGTCGGCATCGTGCCGTCCGAGGGCAAGCCGGCCGTCGAGGTCGTGCTGACCGTCCTGCACGCGGGCGGCAAGTTCGGCGGCGGCGGCTACGCCGTCTCCGGCGGTCTGCACGGCGTCGGTGTGTCCGTCGTGAACGCCCTGTCGACCAAGGTCGCGGTCGAGGTGAAGACGGACGGCCACCGCTGGACCCAGGACTACAAGCTGGGCGTGCCGACGGCCCCGCTGGCGCAGAACGAGGAGACCGACGAGCACGGCACGTCGGTGACCTTCTGGGCCGACGGCGACATCTTTGAGACCACCGAGTACTCCTTCGAGACGCTGTCGCGGCGCTTCCAGGAGATGGCCTTCCTCAACAAGGGCCTGACCCTGACGCTGACCGACGAGCGCGAGTCGGCGAAGGCCACGGCGGGCGCCGACGACCCGGAAGCGGACGCGACCGAGCCGCAGGCGCGCACGGTCAAGTACCACTACGAGGGCGGCATCGTCGACTTCGTGAAGTACCTCAACTCGCGCAAGGGCGAGCTGATCCACCCGACCGTCATCGACGTCGAGGCCGAGGACAAGGAGCGCATGCTCTCGGTCGAGATCGCGATGCAGTGGAACTCGCAGTACACGGAGGGGGTCTACTCCTTCGCGAACACGATCCACACGCACGAGGGCGGCACCCACGAGGAGGGCTTCCGCGCGGCGCTGACCGGCCTGGTCAACCGCTACGCGCGGGACAAGAAGCTGCTCCGCGAGAAGGACGACAACCTCGCCGGCGAGGACATCCGCGAGGGTCTGACGGCGATCATCTCGGTCAAGCTGGGCGAGCCCCAGTTCGAGGGCCAGACGAAGACCAAGCTGGGCAACACGGAGGCCAAGACCTTCGTGCAGAAGGTCGTCCACGAGCACCTGAACGACTGGTTCGACCGCAACCCGGTCGAGGCCGCGGACATCATCCGCAAGTCGATCCAGGCGGCCACGGCCCGCGTCGCGGCCCGCAAGGCCCGCGACCTGACGCGCCGCAAGGGTCTGCTGGAGAGCGCCTCGCTGCCGGGCAAGCTGTCCGACTGCCAGTCGAACGACCCGATCAAGTGCGAGATCTTCATCGTCGAGGGTGACTCCGCCGGCGGCTCGGCCAAGTCCGGCCGCAACCCGATGTACCAGGCCATCCTGCCCATCCGCGGCAAGATCCTGAACGTCGAGAAGGCGCGCATCGACAAGATCCTGCAGAACACCGAGGTCCAGGCGCTGATCAGTGCCTTCGGCACCGGTGTGCACGAGGACTTCGACATCGAGAAGCTCCGCTATCACAAGATCATCCTGATGGCGGACGCCGACGTCGACGGCCAGCACATCAACACCCTGCTGCTGACCTTCCTCTTCCGCTTCATGCGGCCGCTGGTCGAGGCCGGGCACGTCTACCTGTCCCGCCCGCCGCTCTACAAGATCAAGTGGGGTCGCGACGACTTCGAGTACGCGTACTCGGACCGCGAGCGCGACGCCCTGGTCGAGCTGGGCAAGCAGAACGGCAAGCGGATCAAGGAAGACTCGATCCAGCGCTTCAAGGGTCTGGGCGAGATGAACGCCGAGGAGCTGCGCGTCACCACCATGGACGTGGACCACCGCGTGCTCGGCCAGGTCACCCTGGACGACGCCGCGCAGGCCGACGACCTGTTCTCGGTGCTGATGGGTGAGGACGTCGAAGCCCGGCGCTCCTTCATCCAGCGCAACGCCAAGGACGTTCGCTTCCTCGACATCTGAGTCGGCTCAGCTGACCGCCTGAAAGGACTTCTGACCAGCAATGGCCGACGAAACCACCCCCACCGCGGAGAACCCCGCGGAGGAGCAGCCCGTCATGCGCATCGAGCCCGTCGGGCTCGAGACCGAGATGCAGCGCTCCTATCTCGACTACGCGATGTCCGTCATCGTCTCCCGCGCGCTGCCCGACGTACGGGACGGCCTCAAGCCGGTCCACCGTCGTGTGCTGTACGCGATGTACGACGGCGGCTACCGGCCCGAGAAGGGCTTCTACAAGTGCGCCCGCGTCGTCGGCGACGTCATGGGCACGTACCACCCGCACGGTGACAGCTCCATCTACGACGCGCTGGTCCGTCTGGCCCAGCCGTGGTCGATGCGCATGCCGCTGGTGGACTCCAACGGCAACTTCGGTTCCCCGGGCAACGACCCGGCGGCCGCGATGCGCTACACCGAGTGCAAGCTGATGCCGCTGGCCATGGAGATGCTCCGGGACATCGACGAGGAGACCGTCGACTTCACGGACAACTACGACGGCCGCAACCAGGAGCCCACCGTCCTGCCGGCGCGGTTCCCGAACCTGCTGATCAACGGCTCCGCCGGCATCGCCGTCGGCATGGCCACCAACATCCCGCCGCACAACCTCCGCGAGGTCGCGGCGGGCGCGCAGTGGGCGCTGGAGCACCCGGACGCCTCGCACGAGGAACTGCTCGACGCGCTCCTGGAGCGCATCAAGGGCCCCGACTTCCCGACCGGCGCGCTGGTCGTGGGCCGCAAGGGCATCGAGGAGGCGTACCGGACCGGGCGCGGCTCCATCACGATGCGCGCGGTGGTGGAGGTCGAGGAGATCCAGAACCGCCAGTGCCTGGTGGTCACGGAGCTCCCGTACCAGACCAACCCGGACAACCTCGCGCAGAAGATCGCCGACCTGGTCAAGGACGGCAAGATCGGCGGCATCGCCGACGTCCGCGACGAGACCTCGTCCCGGACGGGTCAGCGCCTGGTGATCGTGCTCAAGCGCGACGCCGTGGCGAAGGTCGTGCTGAACAACCTCTACAAGCACACCGACCTGCAGACGAACTTCGGCGCGAACATGCTGGCGCTGGTGGACGGGGTGCCGCGCACCCTGTCGATCGACGCGTTCATCCGCCACTGGGTGCAGCACCAGATCGAGGTCATCGTCCGGCGCACGCGCTTCCGCCTGCGCAAGGCGGAGGAGCGCGCCCACATCCTGCGCGGTCTGCTCAAGGCGCTGGACGCGATCGACGAGGTCATCGCGCTCATCCGGCGCAGCAACACGGTCGAGATCGCGCGCGAGGGCCTGATGGGCCTCCTGGAGATCGACGAGATCCAGGCGAACGCGATCCTGGAGATGCAGCTGCGGCGCCTCGCGGCCCTGGAGCGGCAGAAGATCGTCGCCGAGCACGACGAACTCCAGGCGAAGATCAACGAGTACAACGCGATCCTGGCCTCGCCGGCCAAGCAGCGTTCGATCGTCAGCGAGGAACTGGCGGCGATCGTCGAGAAGTTCGGCGACGACCGGCGTTCCAAGCTGGTGCCCTTCGACGGCGACATGTCCATGGAGGACCTGATCGCCGAAGAGGACATCGTCGTCACCATCACGCACGGCGGCTACGTCAAGCGCACCAAGACCGAGGACTACCGCTCGCAGAAGCGCGGCGGCAAGGGCGTGCGCGGCACGAAGCTGAAGCAGGACGACCTGGTCGACCACTTCTTCGTCTCCACCACGCACCACTGGCTGCTGTTCTTCACCAACAAGGGCCGCGTCTACCGGTCCAAGGCGTACGAGCTGCCGGACGCCGGCCGTGACGCGCGCGGGCAGCACGTGGCGAACCTGCTGGCCTTCCAGCCGGACGAGAAGATCGCCCAGATCCTCGCGATCCGCGACTACGAGGCCGCGCCCTACCTGATCCTGGCCACCAAGGGCGGCCTGGTGAAGAAGACGGCGCTGAAGGACTACGACTCGCCCCGTTCGGGTGGCGTCATCGCGATCAACCTCCGGGAGACGGAGAGCGGCGCGGACGACGAGCTGATCGGCGCCGAGCTGGTGTCCGCCGAGGACGACCTGCTGCTCATCAGCAAGAAGGCGCAGTCGATCCGCTTCACGGCGACCGACGACGCGCTGCGCCCGATGGGACGGGCCACGTCCGGTGTGAAGGGCATGAGCTTCCGCGAGGGCGACGAGCTGCTGTCGATGAGCGTCGTGCGGCCCGGTACCTTCGTCTTCACCGCGACCGACGGCGGCTACGCCAAGCGGACGGCCGTGGACGAGTACCGCGTCCAGGGCCGTGGTGGTCTGGGCATCAAGGCCGCCAAGATCGTGGAAGACCGCGGTTCGCTCGTGGGCGCGCTGGTGGTCGACGAAACGGACGAGATTCTCGCCATCACGCTCGGCGGTGGTGTGATCCGTACGCGCGTCAACGAAGTCAGGGAGACGGGCCGTGACACCATGGGCGTCCAGCTGATCAACCTGGGCAAGCGCGATGCCGTGGTCGGCATCGCTCGGAACGCCGAGGCCGGTCAGGAAGCTGACGAGGTCGACGAGATCGAGACAGAGATCGAGGCCGGGGCAGCCGACGGACAGGCCGCCGAGGCGGCCGGGGGCAGTGAGTCCCCGGCAGGGGAGCACGAGGAGTAAGCGTGAGTGGAGCCACGGGCGCCGGACCGGCCAAGACTGGAGCGAACGGTGCCCGTGGCCCCGCCGCGGACTCCCAGGGGGGACAGGGGGCAACGGTGACGGACACCCGAGGACCGGAGTCGGAGCCGGCACCGGCCGCGCAGCCGCAGGCGAAGGCGAAGTCGAAGGCGAACGGCAAGCAGAAGGCCGGGGCGGGCCAGGAGCCGGGCGCGCAGCCGTACCAGCCCCCGCAGGCCTACGCGGCCCCCAAGGGCCCCGGCACGCAGCGGGGAACGGGTCCGGTCATCCGTACGACGCCGAGGACGCGCAAGGCGCGGCTGCGGGTGGCCAAGGCCGACCCGTGGTCGGTGATGAAGGTCAGCTTCCTGCTGTCGATCGCGCTGGGCGTGTGCACCGTCGTCGCGGCGGCGGTGCTGTGGATGGTCATGGACGCCATGGGCATCTTCTCGACCGTCGGCGGCACGATCAGCGAGGCGACCGGTTCCAACGAGAGCAACGGGTTCGACCTCCAGTCGTTCCTTTCGCTGCCGCGCGTGCTGATCTTCACCTCGGTGATCGCGGTGATCGACGTGGTGCTGATGACGGCTCTGGCGACGCTGGGTTCGTTCATCTACAACCTGTCGGCGGGCTTCGTGGGCGGCGTGGAGCTCACGCTCGCCGAGGACGAATGACCTGCGCGGACGCCCCCTAGAGCGCGATTTTGGCTCGACCGCGTCTGTGCGCTAATCTTCAGGAGTCAGCGCGCAGCGCGGATGGGGCTATAGCTCAGTTGGTTAGAGCGCATCCCTGATAAGGATGAGGCCACAGGTTCAAATCCTGTTAGCCCCACAGTGTCGAAGACCCCCAGGCCATGGCCTGGGGGTCTTCGACGTTGGGCCCTTTGAGGGGTTGCCAGGTAACCGATCGGTATCGGCCGGTGTGTATTGTTGGCCGCCAGAAGTCCCCTACGTCAACGAAAGACGAGGTCGCGCGGTGAAGAAGCTGCTCCTGGTCGCACTGGCCGCCATCGGCGGGCTCCTCGTGTACCGCCAGATCCAGGCGGACCGCGCCGAGCAGGACCTGTGGACGGAGGCAACCGACTCCGTGCCCTCTGGTTCCGGCGTGTGAGACCCGCTTGATTCCATGAAGCCCCGGCTGCCGCTGCTGCCGGGGCTTCGTGCTGTTCCGTGCCGGGAAGTTCCGTGCCTGGAGGTTCCGTGCCGGGAAGTTCCGTGAAATTCCGTTCTGCAACGATTTAGCTTGCAATGGCAAAAACGGGATGGTGTGGGGTGGACGTGCGCGTGCGGGTGCGTCGGGGACGCGGGGCGGGCGCGGTCGTGCGCCCCGTACTGGCCGCGGCACTGGTGGCGTTCTGGCTGCCGGGGGCCGCCCGCGCGGAGGCCGGGCCCTCCCCGGCCCCCGCCCCGCCGCCGCGCTACCTGGCGGCCGAGGGGGCCCGGCGGGTGGAGGGCGGGCCCTCCACGGCGGACGCCCCGCTGCTGGAGACCGGCGTGGTCTACGAGGACACCGTGGCCCCGGGCGAACGGGTGTACCGGCTCGGTCTCGACAGCGCCTCCACCGTGTACGTGTCCGCCGTGCTGCGCCCACCCGCCGGGAGCAGGGTCGGGTACTCCGACGGGGTCGAGGTCGAGGTCATGACCAACGCCGGCCGCGCCTGCCCGTACAACCCGGGCCGTGCCTCCTTCGGCACCGACCCGGTCCCGCTCGCGGCGGCGGGCCAGCGGCGGCTGGAGGAGGACGCCGAGTGCCAGGCCCCGGGGACGTACTACGCGAAGGTCACCCGGTCGGCGGACAAGGACTCCGACCGGGCGGCCTGGCCGGTGGAGCTCCTCGTCCTGCGCGAACCGGCCCCGGCCGCGGGCGGCGCCCCGGTCTCCCCGCCCGCGGTGCTGCCCTCCCCCTCCCCGGCCCTGCCGGGCACGGACCCGGTCCCGCGGACCGGCGGGACCGGCTTCAACGACGCGCGGGCCCTGGGCTCCGGGGTGTGGCGCGACGACCTGAGGCCCGGACAGACGCGGTTCTACCGGGTCCCGCTGGACTGGGGGCAGCGGCTGGCGGTCGGCGCCGAGATCGCGAAGGCCCGGATGACCCTGCCGTACGGCTCCGCCTCCGACGGGCTCACCGTCTCGCTCTACACGCCCTACCGGGGGATCGTGGACTCCGGGGACACCTCCTACGACGGGCAGCAGGCCGCCGTGACCCTGCCGGGGACGGTGCCCGTGGCGTACGCGAACCGCTTCTCCGACCGGGCGGAGGTCCGGCCGCTGCGGGTGGCCGGCTGGTACTACGTCGCCGTCACCCTGGGCGGCAGGGTGGGGGAGTTCACCGAGGACGCCTCGCCCGTGCCGCTGACCCTACGGGTGGACGTGGGCGGCGTCCGGGCCGCGGAGCCCGCGTACCGGGAGGGGCTGGCGGCGGCGGGCTTCGGGGTCGGCGCCGCCGAGCGGGCCGCCGCGAAGGACGGGCTCACCGTCCCCGAGGCCGCCGCCCGGGAGGAGGACCGCTCCCTGATGCGGACCGTGGCGGGCGCCGGCTTCGGGACGGGCGCGCTGCTGCTGCTCGGGCTCGGCGGCTGGCTCCTGCTGGCCCGGCGCACCGGAGCGGGGGCGGGCGGGTCGGCCTAGGCCGTCTCTTCCGGATCTTGCCTGGCCGGCAAGATCCGAAAGAGACGACCTAGATGCGGGTCAGCGCCCAGGCGCCGACCGCGAAGCACAGGAGCGCCGCCGAGAGGATCGCGGCGGTGACCCCGGCCGGGGGCGGGGGGATCCGGCGGCGCGCGGGCACCACGGGCGCCGGGACCGGTGCCGGCCCCGCGGGCGCGGGCTCCGGGGAGGACGGGGGCGTCGGGGAGGACGGGGGCGCGAGGTGGAAGCCGTCCGTCTCCTCGGGGCCGTGGCCGGGCGGCGGGGGCCCGAAGGCAGCGGCGGCGGGCGGCCCGTGCGAGGCCCTCGGGGAGGGCGTGGGAGCGGGCTCCGGGGAGGGCGCGGAGGCGGCGGCGGAGCGTGGGTCCGAGGGGCCCGCGGGGCCGAAACCGGCGGGGAGCGGACCGAGTTGGTCGAACACCTCCACCGGATCCTCGTCCGGGTCGGGTGACGGTAGCAACTGGACGGCCTCGGCAAGGGCCTTGCGCGCCCCTGTGGCGGTCCGGAACCGCTTGCGGGGGTCCGGGTGCAGGAGGTTGGCGATCACGTCCCACAGGGGCGCGGGGACGCCCTCGGGAGGTCCGGGGACGCCCTGGGCCGGGAACTGCCGTGCCGGCGCGAGGGAATCGGGCTTGCGGCCCTGCAGCAGGTACAGCGCGACGAGTCCCGCCGCGAAGAGGTCGACGGGGAAGTCGGGCTCGGCGCCGGTCAGTTGCTCGGGGGCGAAGTAACCCGGGGTGCCGACGACCAGGTCGGTGCCGGTGAGCCGCGGCTCGCCCTTGCGCATCGAGATGCCGAAGTCGGACAGCCGCAGGTGCGGCCGCCCGGTTCCGGTGGCCTCCAGCAGGATGTTGGCCGGTTTGACGTCGCGGTGGACGACGCCCTCCGCGTGCACCGCCGCCAGCCCCGCCAGGAGCTGGTCGAGCAGCGCGCACGCGAACCGGGGCGGCAGGGCCCCGTAGTCGCCGATCAGATGGGCGAGGGAGCCGCCGGCGACGAGGTCCATGGTGAACAGGACCTTGTCGTCGTCGGCCGCCCAGCTGGCCGGTGCCAGCACGTGCGGGTGGTCGATGCGCAGGGCCTGCTCGCGAACGAAGCGCAGCAGGGCGTGGGCGTCGCCGTGCAGGAGGACCTTGGCGGCCACGTACCGGCGGCGGCGGTGGTCCCAGGCCCGCCAGACGGCGCCCGCCCCGCCGCGCCCGATCGGGTCGGCCAGTTCGTACCGGCCGGCGAAGACCTCACCCATCGCTGCGCCCGTCCCCCGTCCCCCGTCACGCGTGCGCGTCAGTTCTGGTGGGCCTCGTAGTGGGCCACCGCCTCCGCGGTGCGGCCCGCGCCGTAGACCCGAAGGAACTCTGCCAGTTCCGGATGGCTGGGTGCGAGGGAATCCGCCGCGTCGATGATGTCCCCGGCGGCGGAGACCGATCGCAGCAGCGACTGGATCTCCCGGACGACCCGCTTGACCGTGGGCGCGCCGGAACTCGTCGTCGTCTGACCGCTGTTGCTGAGGACGGAGCCTCCCTGGGTGTTCTTGATCTCGTCCATCCGGTCGGTGGCCTCGGCCGCGCTGACGCTTCCGTCCGCAACCTGTCCGGCGAGGTCCTGGAGGGCCTGGACCCGCTGGACCACGGCCGGGTTACCGATCTTGGCGCGCTGCCCGCTCATCAGCTGGGACAGCATCGGCGCCGACAGCCCGAGGACGGCAGCGAGGCGGGCCTGGTTCAGGCCGAGGTCATCTATGAGCCGTCGGAACAGCGCGCCGAGCGGCTCCCCGTACCAACTGCGCTGCAGTTCCCTGGCTCTGGCCGTGGCCTCTTGCTGTACTGCGTCCACTCTGACTACTCCCCTTCGCTGGTGCGAACCTCGCGAGCATCTTACGGAGCGTGGTCGCGGGGCGGGAGTCCCTATCATTTTGCGGGATGCGGGGGTACACCGGGTACTCTGTGCTGCGGAACGGTCGTTGCCTCACGGGGTACGGTCGCGTCCGGTTGCTCGGGGCCTTAGCTCAGTTGGTAGAGCGCTGCCTTTGCAAGGCAGATGTCAGGAGTTCGAATCTCCTAGGCTCCACATTCAAAGACCCCCTGACCAGCGGAAACGCCGGTCAGGGGGTCTTTCGCGTGCCGGCCCTCAGGGGGTGCGGGGGCGGCGGAGGACGGTGGCCGTCACGGCGCCGGCGGTCAGCAGGAGGGCGGCGCCGAGGGCGAAGGCGAGGTGGTGGCCGCCCGTGAGGGATTCGGCGGGGGTGCGGCCGGCCGCGGTCAGGGACCCGGTGCGGGAGGCGGCCACGGTGGACAGGACGGCGACCCCGAGGGCCATGCCGATCTGCTGGGTGGTGTTGAAGAGGCCCGAAGCCAGGCCCGCGTCCCGCTCGTCGGCGCCGGACATCCCCAGGGCGGTGAGCGCCGGCAGGGCCAGGCCGAAGCCGGAGGCCAGCAGCATGACGGGCAGCAGGTCGGTGACGTAGTCCGCGTGCACCGGCAGCCGGGTCAGCAGCCCGAGGCCGGCCGTCAGCAGGCCGAGCCCCGCGAGGAGTACGGCGCGCTCGCCGAAGCGGGCGTTCAGGCGGGCCGAGACGCCGAGCGAGACCGCGCCGATGGAGAGGGCGGCGGGCAGCATCGCGAGGCCGGTCTCCGCGGCTCCGTAGCCCTGGACCCGCTGGAGGTGGAGGGCGAGCAGGATCTGGAAGGAGAACAGCGCGGCCACCATCAGCATCTGGACCAGGTTCGCGCCGGCCACGGTGCGGGAGCGCAGGATCCGAAGCGGCATCAGGGGGACGCGGGCCTTGGCCTGGCGCACGGTGAAGGCGGTGAGCAGGGCCAGGGAGAGGCCGCCGAGGCCGAGGGTGTGCGCGGAGGTCCAGCCGTACGTCTCGACGGTGACGACGGCGTAGATGCCGGTCATCAGTCCGGCGGTGACCAGGACCGCGCCGAGGGCGTCGGCTCCGGCGCGCAGGCCGAGGCCGCGGTCGCGGGGCAGGGCGGGGAGGGCGGCGAGCAGGGCGGCGATGCCGATGGGCAGGTTGATGAAGAAGATCCAGTGCCAGTCCAGGGCGTCGGTGAGGACCCCGCCCAGCACCTGGCCCAGGGAGGCTCCGGCGGCTCCGGTGAAGGAGAAGACGGCGATCGCCCGGGTGCGGTCGCGGGTTCCGGTGAAGAGGGTGACCAGGATCCCGAGGCTGACGGAGGAGGCCATCGCGCTGCCCAGGCCCTGGAGGAAGCGGGCGGCGATCAGCAGGGCGGGCGATCCGGCGAGGCCGGCGAGGAGCGAGGCGGCCGTGAAGACGGCGGTGCCCGCCAGGAACATCCGCTTGCGGCCGATCAGGTCGCCGAGGCGGCCGGCGAGGAGCAGCAGGCTGCCGAAGGCGATCAGGTAGGCGTTGACCACCCAGCTGAGGCCGGCGGGGGTGAAGCCGAGGTCGTTCTGGACGGCCGGCATGGCCACGGTGACGATGCTGCCGTCGAGGACGGTCATGAGCATGCCGGTGGAGAGCACGGCGAGCGCGGTCCAGCGGGAGCGGAGCCGGGGTGCCCGGGGTGCGGGTGCGGCGGCAGTGGCGTCGGCGGCTGTGGGTGCGGGTGCGCTGGCCTGGAGCGTGGCGGGCATCGGTTTCTCCGGTCGCGGTGAGGCGGCAGGTCGTCGTATCCGGCGACTGGTGCGACCGTAGCAGATGGTTTTGTTGCAGACTATATTTCTCGGATCGAATTGTTAGGCTGAGGTCATGACCGCCATGGCGCCCACCGCGCGGACCGAGCCCGACCTGTCCTTCCTCCTGGACCACACCAGCCACGTCCTGCGCACCCGCATGGCCGCGGCCCTCGGGGAGATCGGGCTGACGGCCCGTATGCACTGCGTCCTCGTGCACGCCCTGGAGGAGGAGCGCACCCAGATCCAGCTCGCCGAGATCGGTGACATGGACAAGACGACGATGGTGGTGACCGTCGACGCCCTGGAGAAAGCCGGCCTGGCCGAGCGGCGGCCCTCCGCCGCCGACCGCAGGGCCCGGATCATCGCCGTGACCCCCAAGGGCGCCGAGGTCGCCGTCGAGAGCACCCGGATCGTCGACCGGGTGCACGCCGAGGCCCTCGCCCCGCTCCCCCCGGCCGACCGCGAAGCCCTCCTGCGCACGCTGCGGCTGCTCGCCGAGGACGCCCTCGCGATCCCCTCGGAGACCCCCCGCCCGGCCCGCCGCGCCCGCCAGTAGCCGCCCCGGGGCGTCCCGCGCGGGCGGCCCCGGGGACACCGCCGGGCGTCCCCCGGACGGCCCCGTCACTGGGCCGTTCGGCCCCGGGTGGCGGACAGTGGGGAGAGGCATCGAGACCGGGGGGCAACACCAGGCCGGAGGCGTACGCACATGGGACTCTTCGACTTCCTGAAGTCCGACAAGAACAAGGAACACGAGGCGGCCGCGAAGGCCAAGGAGCAGGCGAAGGAGCAGGCGGAGCAGCAGGCCGCGGCGGGGTCCGCGGCCGGCGGCATGGGCGGCAAGTACGTCGACGCCGCGCCGGCCGGCGAGCGGACGGCCGCGGCCGCGCCGCCGCGGCACCCGGTGTCCGGTTCGGCCATGCCCAGCCCGATGTCGGCCGCGCACAAGGCGGTACCGGTGCCACCGAAGCCGCCCCTGGCGGGCCCGCCCGGGCCGCCCCTGGCCGCCGCGCCCCGGACGCCCGCGGTACCGCCGCCCCCGGCGTCCGGTCCGGCCATGCCCAGCCCCGCGTCGGCCGCGCACAAGGCGGTACCCGTCTCGCCCAAGCCGTCGCCGACGGCCAAGAAGCGCATGTACACGGTCAAGGCGGGCGACTCGCTCTCCGAGATCGCCCGCCGCGAGCTCGGCAACGAGGCCCGGTGGCGGGAGCTCTACGCCATGAACAGGACCGTGGTCGGCCCGAACCCCGACATGATCCTGCCCGGCATGGTGCTCACCCTGCCCGGGTAACCCCTCCCCCGGCAGCCGGAGCGGCGGGACGCGGAAGGGGCCCGGATCCAGGTGGTGGATCCGGGCCCCTTCCGCATGCCGGGCGGGCGGCCGTCAGTGCCGCTCGTCGCCCTCGGAGCCGTTGGCCGAGCCCGCCTGGGCCTCGCGCTCCTTCTCCGCCAGCTCGTCGTCGAAGCTGGCTGGTTCGGCGGCGCGGGAGACCTCGGTGGCCGCCGGGGGCTCCACGAGCCAGTCCGGGTTCGACTGCCGGTCCCACCACTTCCACACCACGAAGGCGGCGCCCGCCACGAGGCCGACGAGCGCGACCCCGCGCAGTGTCCGGTGGCAGCGCGCCCGCCGCTCGTTGCGCCGGACCAGCCGGTGCACCTCCTTGGCCGAGACCTGACCGCGCAGGGCCGCCAGCGCCGCCGTCGAGCGGGCCGCGGCCTCCTCGGCGACCGGCGTGGCCGCCGCCACGGCGCTCTCGATGCGGGGCTGCGTGTAGTCGGCGGCCTGGCGCGCCGCACGGCGCGTCTGCTCCAGCGCCTGGACCGCCGCCCGGTCGACGGGGGGCGGTACGTGGGCGCGCGCCGCCACCATGGCGGGATACAGATGGGTGTCGTAGGCCGTCCGCGCGTGGAGCGAGGCCTGGCCGGCCGCGTACGAGACCTTCGGCGCCAGCCGCTCGTTCGCCTCCTGCGCGTAGTGCACGGCGGCGTTCCGCGCGGTCTCCGCGTACGGCGCCACCGCTTCCGCCGCGTGCCTCACGGTGTCCCTGGCGCTCTCGGCGGCCAGGCGCACGCTGTCGTTGCGTGTCACGGGATCCTCCTCCTCGGTGGCGGACACAGTTCACCTTTCCACCCTTTGTCGGATCATGCCTGCCATAGCGCCGCCGGGCATGCGTGACAGGGCATACGGGTGGAGGATTTCTGTGCCGCGCTGCCCTCCGTGGGAGGATCGGGACCGACAGTGATGACTATGGAAGGCAGACCCGTGGCCGAGAAGCTCTACGCCACCCTGAAGACCAACCACGGCGACATCGAGATCGAGCTGCTGGAGAACTTCGCGCCCAAGACCGTCCGCAACTTCGTGGAGCTGGCCACGGGCGCCCGCGAGTGGACCCGTCCCACCGACGGCCAGAAGACCACCGCTCCGCTCTACGACGGCACCGTCTTCCACCGCGTCATCAGCGGTTTCATGATCCAGGGCGGCGACCCGCTCGGCAACGGCACCGGCGGGCCGGGCTACCGCTTCGCCGACGAGTTCCACCCCGATCTGGCCTTCACCAAGCCCTACCTGCTCGCGATGGCCAACGCCGGCCCGGGCACCAACGGCTCGCAGTTCTTCATCACGGTCGCGCCCACCGCCTGGCTGACCCGCAAGCACACCATCTTCGGCGAGGTGACCGACCCCGCCAGCCAGAAGGTCGTGGACAAGATCGCGGCGGGCGCCACCAACCCGCGCACCGAGCGCCCCCTGGACGACGTGATCATCCAGTCGGTCACGGTGGAGAAGCGCTGACCGCGGGGAAGCACTGACCGCCTCCCGCCGGCCGGCGCGCCCCGCGCGGCCCCGGGAACCTTTGCGCCCCGCCCGTCCGTCCTGGTTGTGTACCCGGACCGGCGGGGCACCTCCCCCGCCGGCCGCGCCGCCGATCGAGGGGACCGATGGACACCGACCGTCTGCCGGGCTGCTACCGCCACCCGGACCGCGACACGGGCATCACCTGCACCCGCTGCGACCGCCCGGTCTGCCCCGAGTGCAGGGTGAGCGCCGCGGTCGGCTTCCAGTGCGTGGAATGCGTCCGCGGGGGTTCCGGCACCGGACACGCCCCCGCGGCGAACGCCCCGCGCACCCTCGCGGGCGGCCGGGTCGCGGCCGATCCCCAGCTCGTCACCAAGATCCTGATCGGGATCAACGTGGCCGTCCTCCTCGCCACGTACGCCGTCCCGGGACTGGCCGTCCAGCTGGAGCTGCTCGGCCGCTACGTCGAGTACTACGGGGCGCCGCTGGAGGGGATCTCCACCGGCCAGTACCACCGGCTGCTGACCTCGGTGTTCCTGCACGTCGAGTGGTGGCACATCTTCAGCAACATGCTGGCCCTGTGGGTGATCGGCGGCCCGCTGGAGGCCGCCCTGGGGCGGGCCCGCTACCTCGCCCTCTACCTGCTGTCGGGGCTGGGCGGCAGCGCGCTCGTCTACCTGCTGACCGCTCCGAACACGCCGACCCTCGGCGCCTCGGGCGCCATCTGCGGGCTCCTCGGCGCCACCGTGGTCCTCGCCCGCCGGCTGCGCTACGAGATGCGGCCGGTCCTGATCACGCTCGGGCTGATGCTGCTGATCACCTTCGTGCCGCTGGGCGGCAGCCTGTCGGTGTCCTGGCAGGCGCACATCGGCGGCCTGGTGACCGGCGCGCTGGTGGCCCTCGGCATGCTGGCTCCCGCCACCGGCAGGAAGCGCATACTGGTACAGACGGGTACCTGTGTGGCCGTGTTCCTGGTGGCCGTCGTGCTGGTCGTGGTCCGGACCGCCGAACTCACCTGATCACACCGGCGTCAACTCTCCACAGAGTTATCCACAGATCTTCTGTCTTTTCCTCAGGTGTGGATGACGCTGTGGATAACTCCTGGGGAGAGCTTGCGCCGCGGCGTTATCCGCGCATCACTTCCACTGCGTGGAGACGCCGAATCCGGCAGCGATAAATCCGAAACCGACCACGATGTTCCAATTGCCCAGGGCCTCGACGGGCAGCTGGGTGTCGGTCACGTAGAAGACGACGATCCACGCGAGACCGATGAGGAAGAACGCCAGCATGACCGGGGCGACCCAGCTGCGGTTCGTCAGCCTGATCGTCTGCGCCTGCTTCGCCGGCGGCGGCGTGTAGTCGTCCTTCTTGCGGATACGTGACTTCGGCACGAGGGGCTCTCCTGTCGATGCGCTGGGGACCTGGCCTGCCCCGGGCGTCCGTTAGCGTAGTGGACCTACTGGCGTTGAAGGAGAAGGGTACGTTGAGCAAATCCGACGACTCCTCCGCGGGTCCCCGTCGCCGGACCGGGGTGGCCCGGCTGCTGACGGCCGCCGTCTTCGCCCTGGCAGGCCTCATCTTCGTCACCAGTTTCAACACGTCCAAGGGTACGAACATCCGGACGGACGCATCGCTCCTGAAACTCTCCGACCTCATCCACGAGCGCAGCGCCAACAACGCCGAGCTGGAGAAGACCGCCGCGCTCGCGCGGGACCGGGTGGACGCCCTCGCCGAACGCGACGACGGCAGCACCAAGGCCGAGGACGCCAAGCTGGCCGCCCTGCGCACCGCCGCGGGCACCGAGGAGCTCTCCGGCAAGGGACTGAGCGTCACCCTCAACGACGCGCCGCCGAACGCCACCGCCCGCGTCCCCGGCGTCCCCGAGCCCCAGCCCAACGACCTGGTCATCCACCAGCAGGACCTCCAGGCCGTGGTGAACGCCCTGTGGCAGGGCGGCGCCCAGGGCATCGAGGTCATGGGCCAGCGGCTGATCTCCACCAGCGCGGTCCGTTGCGTGGGCAACACCCTGATCCTCCAGGGCCGGGTCTACTCGCCCCCGTACAAGGTGTCGGCCGTCGGCGACCCGGGCGCGTTGCGCAAGGCCCTCGCGGCCTCCCCCGCCCTGCAGAACTACCAGCTGTACGTCAACGCGTATGGGCTCGGCTGGAAAGTGGACGAGGACAAGAGGCTGACACTGCTGGGGTACTCCGGCACAGTGGACCTCCACTATGCGAAGCCGCTGGAGTCCGCCGCGCCCTGACGTCGTACTGCGCCTGGTGGTACGGACGTTCAGCGAGGTGTGCCTGACGGCCGGGACGCTGATCGTGCTGTTCACGGCCTACGTGCTGCTGTGGACCGGGGTCAAGGCCGACCGGGCCATGGAGGGCGAACGGGACCGGCTGCGCGACCGCTGGGCGGCCGCGGCCCCTGCCGCCGCCCAGGCTCCGCCGGCCGCCCCGTCCCCGGGGCCCTCCGGGACACCCGCACCCCCGCAGCGGGCCGCGCAGCCGCGGCCCCGCCCCGCCGGGCAGGCCTTCGCCGAGATGTACGTGCCCCGCTTCGGCCCGGACTGGAGCAAGCCGGTCCTGGAGGGCACGGACCCCGGCGTGCTGAAGAAGGGCCTCGGCCACTACGCGGGCACGGCCGGGCCCGGGGAGGACGGCAACTTCGCCGTGGCCGGGCACCGGCGCACCTACGGAGACCCCTTCAAGGACGTCCCGGAGCTCCGTCCGGGGGACGAGGTGATCGTCCGCGACGCCACCCACCGGTACACGTACACCGTCCGCGCCGCACCGCTGCGCACCCTGCCCACCGAGGTCGCGGTCGTCGACCCGGTGCCCGCGCGGTCCCCCTTCACCGCCGCGGGCAGATATCTGACGCTGACCACCTGCGATCCCGAATGGGGCCACAGCCACCGGCTGGTCGTCTGGGCGGAACTCACCGCGACCGGGCCCGCCGCACCCGGCTGAACGCAGGGATTGCCCCGGTGACCCCCAACGGCGGGGTCCTGGCCTTTAGGCTGTTGCGGTACCGCCCCCGCGGTGCGTGGAACGATCGTGGACGACGAAGGAAACAGACGGAATGTACGGCTGGATCTGGCGGCACCTGCCGGGCAACGCGTGGGTTCGCGCGCTGATCTCTCTCGTACTGATCCTGGCGGTGGTTTTCGTACTGTTCCAGTACGTATTCCCGTGGGCCGAGCCGCTGCTTCCGTTCAACGACGTGACGGTGGACGAGGGATCGGGAGCGACTCCGTGAGCGCGCGCATTCTGGTTGTCGACAATTACGACAGCTTTGTCTTCAATCTGGTCCAGTACCTCTATCAGCTCGGCGCCGAATGCGAGGTGCTGCGCAACGACGGGGTCGAGCTCGCCCACGCGCAGGACGGCTTCGACGGCGTGCTGCTCTCGCCGGGGCCGGGCACGCCGGAGGAGGCGGGCGTCTGCGTCGACATGGTCCGGCACTGCGCGGACACGGGCGTCCCGGTCTTCGGCGTCTGCCTCGGCATGCAGTCCATGGCCGTCGCCTACGGCGGCGTGGTGGGCCGGGCCCCCGAGCTGCTGCACGGCAAGACCTCGCCGGTGGTCCACGAGGGCCTCGGCGTCTTCGCCGGACTGCCCTCGCCCTTCACCGCCACCCGGTACCACTCGCTGGCCGCCGAACCGCTGACCCTGCCGGACGCGCTGGAGGTCACCGCGCGGACCGAGGACGGGATCATCATGGGCCTGCGGCACCGGGAGCACGACGTCGAGGGCGTGCAGTTCCACCCCGAGTCGGTACTGACCGAGTGGGGGCACCGGATGCTCGCGAACTGGCTCGTGCGCTGCGGAGACGCCGGAGCGGTCGAGCGGTCGGTGGGGCTGGCCCCGGTGGTGGGCAAGGCCGTCGCGTGACGACGGTCGCGCCGTCCGCGCCCACCGAGGGCCGGGCCGCGCGGCGCAAGGCGGACCGGGAGGCCGCGAAGCGCTCGCACGCGCGGGCACGCAAACGGGGAGGGCGGGGACGGCGGCGCGCCCGCCCCCGCTCCGGCGGCCCGGTGGTGGTGCTGAGCCGGGCGGCCGGTGAGCTGTTCATCACGGTGGGCCTGGTGATGCTGCTGTTCGTGACCTACCAGCTCTGGTACACCAACCTGCTCGCCGAACGGACGGCCAACGGGGCC
The DNA here is from genome assembly GCF_040609475.1 of Streptomyces sp. NPDC004667. Classification (NCBI taxonomy): domain Bacteria; kingdom Bacillati; phylum Actinomycetota; class Actinomycetes; order Kitasatosporales; family Streptomycetaceae; genus Streptomyces; species Streptomyces sp. NPDC004667. Next base: position 43,335 of record NZ_JBEXKC010000027.1, read on the forward strand.
GCCGGCTCGCTGCGGCAGACCTGGGAGCGGGCACCGGGAGCGGGTACGCCCTCGGCGCCGCCGGTGGCCGCCTTCGAGCCGGGACAGGGCTTCGCGATCCTCCACATCCCCAAGCTGGACCTCAAGGTCCCGGTGGCGGAGGGGATCAGCAAGGCGAAGGTGCTCGACCGGGGCATGGTCGGCCACTACGGCGAGGGCGTGCTCAAGACGGCCATGCCGGCCGACAAACAGGGCAACTTCGCCGTCGCCGGCCACCGCAACACCCACGGCGAACCGTTCCGCTACATCAACAGGCTCGTGCCGGGCGACCCGATCGTGGTGGAGACGAGGGACGCGTACTACACGTACGAGATGACCTCGGTGCTCCCGCAGACCTCCCCGGCGAACGTCTCGGTGATCAAGCCGGTCCCGGAGGGGTCCGGGTTCACCGGGCCGGGCCGGTACATCACGCTGACGACCTGCACCCCCGAGTTCACGAGCACCTACCGGATGATCGTATGGGGCAGGATGATCGACGAACGCCCGCGCAGCCAGGGTGTTCCGCCCGCGCTGAACAGCCGCTGACCAGCCCGTAAGGACGAACCCGCAGTGTCTCGTGCCCGCCGCCGCCGTCGCTCCGCACCGCCGCCTGCCGATCGCAGCGTGATCGCAGGGTTCCTGAGCCTGCTGGGAGAGCTCCTGATCACGGTGGGCCTGGTCCTGGGCCTGTTCGTGGCCTACTCGCTGTGGTGGACGAACGTCCTCGCGGACCGGCAGGCCTCGGCCCGGGGCGACCAGGTCCGCAGGCAGTGGCAGTCGGCCCCCGCGCAGGCCCCGAACGCGCCCGCCCAGCCGGGCGCCCTCGACACCGGGGACGGCATCGGCTTCCTGCACGTGCCGTCGATGGACAACGGCGAGGTACTGGTCAAGCCGGGCACCGCCCCCGACGTCCTCAACGACGGCGTCGCCGGCTACTACACGGATCCGGTGAAGTCGGCCCTGCCCTGGGACGACAAGGGCAACTTCACGCTCGCCGCGCACCGCGACGGGCACGGGGCGAAGTTCCACAACATCGACAAGGTGAAGAACGGCGACGCGGTCGTCTTCGAGACCCGCGACACCTGGTACGTCTACAAGGTCTTCGCCGAGCTGCGCCAGACCTCGAAGTACAACGTGGACGTGATCAACCCGGTCCCGAAGGAATCGGGGAAGACGGCTCCGGGCCGGTACATCACGCTGACGACCTGCACCCCGGTCTACACCTCGAAGTACCGCTACATCGTCTGGGGCGAGCTGGTGCGCACGGAGAAGGTGGACGAGAAGCGCACGCCCCCGGCGGAGCTGCGCTGACCGCGGGGCCGCGCTGACCGCCCGGCTGCGCTGCGGAACGGGAACAGGCCCGGCCCCCGTCGGGGGCCGGGCCTGTTCGCACGCGCTCCGCTAGCGGCGGCCGCCGGTGAGGCCCCCGAAGAAGCCTCCGCCGTCGTTGTTGCCGTCCTGGGCCTTCGGGGCGGTGCGGACGTTGATCACGGTGCCGCCCGGCACCTGGGTGCCGACGGGCGGGTTGGAGTCGATGATCACCGCGTTGTCGTCGGTCGCGCCCGCCAGCACCGCGCCGAAGACCAGGTTGGCCGCCTGGAGCGTCAGCTTGGCCTGGGCCACCGTCTGACCCGTCAGCGCGGGCACCGCCGTCGGCGTCGCGGCGGCGGCCTTGGAGATGCTGACGTTGACCGGGGTGTCCTTCGCCAGCTCCGTGCCCGGCGCGTACTGCTGCTGGACGACCGTCTTCGGCGGGGCTCCGGGGGAGTCGACCTCCGTGGTGCTGCCCAGCTTGAGCTTCACGGCCTGGAGGGCCTTGGCGGCCTCCTCCTTCGTCTTGCCGGAGAGGTCGGGCACGAGACCCTTCGCGACCTCCTTGGCGACGGTGAGGGTGATCACCGAGCCCTGTTCGGCCTGGCTGCCGGCCTTGGGGTTCTGGTCCGTCACGGTGCCGGGGGTGGCGGCGTCGGACTCGACGAGCTTCTTCTCGACCTGGAACTTCTTGGCCTTCAGCTGCGCCTCGGCTTCCGCGAACGGCAGCCGGACCACGTCGATCACCGGCACCTTGGGCGCGCCCGTGGAGACCTTGACCTTGACCGTGGAGCCCTTGTCGACCTTGGTGTCGGCGGCCGGGTTCTGCGAGCAGACGGTGCCCTTGGGCTGGTCCTCGCAGGGTTCCTCGGCCTCCTTCTCCACGGTGAGGCCCATGTTCTTGCCGCTCTGCTGCGCCGAGTCGAAGGTCTGGCCGACGAGCTTGGGCACGGCGGGGCGGTTGTCCGCGCTGGTGTCGAAGAGGGTCCGGCCGATCAGGATCGCGCCGACCAGCACGAGGACGCCGGCGAGGACCAGCAGGATCGTCGAGGCCCGGCTCTTCTTCTGCTGGCGACGGCCGTGCCCCTGGTCGTAGCCGCCGTGTCCCTGGTCCCCGTACCCGTAGCCGCCGTCGCCCCCGGGGGGCATCGGCGGGAGCATCGAGGTCTGGCCCGCGTCGGGGGAGCGCAGCGCGGTGGTGGCCTGGTCCTGGCCCGGGTGTCCGTAGCCGCCCTGGTCGGGGTAGCCGTAGCCGGCCGCTCCCATGGAGGCGGTGGCGGCCACGGGCTGGCCTTCGAGGCAGGCCTCGATGTCGGCCCGCATCTCGTCGGCGGACTGGTAGCGGTAGTCGGGGTCCTTGACCAGGGCCTTGAGGACGATGGCGTCCATCACGGGCGTGATCTCGGGGTCGAAGTTCGACGGCGGCTGCGGCTCTTCGCGCACGTGCTGGTAGGCCACGGCCACGGGGGAGTCGCCGACGAACGGCGGCCGGACGCAGAGCAGCTCGTAGAGCAGGCAGCCGGCCGAGTACAGGTCGGAGCGCGCGTCGACCTGCTCGCCCTTGGCCTGCTCCGGGGAGAGGTACTGGGCGGTGCCGATCACGGCGGCCGTCTGCGTCATCGTCATGCCGGAGTCGCCCATGGCGCGGGCGATGCCGAAGTCCATGACCTTGACCTGGCCGGTGCGGGTCAGCATGACGTTGGCGGGCTTGATGTCCCGGTGCACGATGCCGGCGCGGTGCGAGTACTCCAGCGCCTGCAGGATGCCGATGCACATTTCGAGGGTGCGCTCGGGCAGCAGCTTGCGGCCCGAGTGCAGCAGCTCGCGCAGGGTCGAGCCGTCGACGTACTCCATCACGATGTACGGGATGGAGATGTTGTCGACGTAGTCCTCGCCGGTGTCGTACACCGCGACGATCGCCGGGTGGTTCAGCGACGCGGCCGACTGGGCCTCGCGACGGAACCGGGCCTGGAAGGACGGGTCGCGGGCGAGGTCGGCGCGCAGGGTCTTGACGGCGACGGTACGGCCGAGCCGGGTGTCGTGGCCGAGGTAGACCTCGGCCATGCCACCACGGCCGAGCACGTGGCTCAGCTCGTACCGGCCGCCGAGGCGACGCGGCTCTTCCATAACGTTTGCAGCCCTCTCCGTCAGTCCCGACCGCACCCGTGTGTGGTCCGGCGGTGTGCTGTTCGCGGCAAGGCTACCGGCCGATCGTCAGTGATCGGTTCGTGACCACAGGCTGATATCGGACCGGTACCGAGCGCTCGGATCCTGTCTCCGCTTGTCATCCCTTGTTCTTCAGTACGGCTTCCATGACCGCCTTGGCGACCGGGGCGGCCAGGCCGCCGCCGGTGATGTCCTCGCGGTCGGCGGCGCTGTCCTCGATGACGACGGCCACGGCGACCGGGGAGGTCCCGTCGGGGTTGTCGGCGTAGGCGATGAACCAGGCGTAGGGGCGCTTGGCGTTCTTCTCGCCGTGCTGGGCGGTGCCGGTCTTGCCGCCGACGGTGACGCCCTTGATCTTCGCGTTCTCGCCGGTGCCGTGCTCGACGACGTTGACCATCATCTGCTGGATCTTCTGCGCGTTCGCGGCGGAGACCGGGCGGCTCATCTCCTGCGGCTCGTGCTTCTCGATCGTGTCGAGGTTCGGCGCGGTCAGCTGATCGACCATGTACGGCTTCATCAGCTTGCCGTCGTTGGCGATCGCCGCGGTGACCATGGCCATCTGGAGCGGGGTGGCGGCGGTGTTGAACTGGCCGATGGAGCTCTGGGCGTTGCCGTCCTTGCCCATGGTCTTGTCGTAGACGCTCGCGAAGGCGCGGACCGGGGTGTCGATCTTGTCGTTGTTGAAGCCGAACTTCTGGGCGGTCTCGACCATCTTGTCGCGGCCGACCTTGTCGCCCATGTTCGCGAAGACCGAGTTGCAGGAGACCTGGAGCGCGAAGTTCAGCGTCGCCTTCTCGCAGCCGCTCGCGTGGTTGACCATCGGGGTCTTGGTGCCCGGCAGGATGTACGGCTCGGGGGTGTCCGTGGGGGCGTTGATGTCGCTCACCACGCCGTTCTCCAGCGCGGCCGCGGCGGTGACCACCTTGAAGGTGGAGCCCGGCGGGTAGGTCTCGCGCAGGGCGCGGTTGACGAGGTTCTTGTCCTCGCTGTCCTTCAGCGCGACCCAGGCCTTCTCGTCGGTCTTGGAGTTGCCGGCGAAGGTGGACGGGTCGTACGAGGGGGTGCTGACCAGGGCCAGGATGGCGCCGGTGCGCGGGTCGATCGCGGCGACGGCGCCCTTCTTGTTGCCCAGCTTCTCGTACGCGGCCTTCTGGGCGGCGGCGTTCAGGGTGGTGACGACGTTGCCGCCCTGCTTCTTCTCGCCGGTGAACATGCCGATGGTGCGGTCGAAGAAGAGCCGGTCGTCGTTGCCGGTGAGGATGCCGTCGTCGAGGGACTCCAGCTGCGTCGAGCCGAAGGCCTGCGAGGCGTAGCCGGTGACGGGCGCCCACAGGGGTCCGTCGAGGTACGTCCGCTTGTACTTGTAGTCGCTGCCGTCGGTCACGGCCGAGCCGGTGACGGGCTGGCCCTGCACGATGATGTTGCCGCGTTCGGTGGCGTACTGGGCGATCTGGACCCGGCGGTTCTCCTTGCGGGTGCTGAGGTCCTCGGCCTGCACGTACTGCAGCCAGTTGGTCCGGATCAGCAGGGCGAGGACGAGCAGCCCGCAGAACAGCGAGATGCGGCGCAGGGGCTTGTTCATGACGGGCGGACCACCTGGGTCATCTCGGAGTCGGGGGACGGGGCGGGGGCCGGGGCAGGTCGGCGTGCGGTGTCGCTGATCCGGATGAGGATGGCGATGAGGACCCAGTTCGCGAGGACGGAGGAGCCGCCGGAGGCGAGGAAGGGCATGGTCATGCCGGTGAGGGGGATGAGGCCCATGACTCCGCCGGCGACGACGAAGATCTGCAGGCTGAAGGCGCCGGAGAGCCCGATGGCGAAGAGCTTGCCGAAGGGGTCGCGGGCGGCGAGGGCGGTGCGGACGCCCCGCTCGATGATCAGCCCGTAGAGCAGGAGGAAGGCCATGACGCCGGTGAGGCCGAGTTCCTCGCCGACGGTGGAGAAGATGAAGTCGGAGTTGGCGGCGAAGCCGATGAGGTCGGAGTTGCCCTGTCCCCAGCCGGTGCCGAGGACCCCGCCGGAACCGAAGCTCATGATCGACTGGCCGACCTGCTCGCAGGCGCCGGAGGTGCTGTAGCAGGCGAAGGGGTCCAGCCAGGCGGTGACGCGGACCTTGACGTGGCTGGCGAAGGTGCCGACGACCACGGCGCCGCCGACCGACATCAGCAGGCCGATGACGATCCAGCTGGTGCGCTCGGTGGCCACGTACAGCATGATCACGAACATGCCGAAGAAGAGCAGCGAGGTGCCGAGGTCGTTCTCGAAGACCAGGACGAGCAGGCTCATCGCCCAGATCATCAGGATCGGGCCCAGGTCACGGCCGCGCGGCAGGTAGAGACCCATGAAACGGCGGCTGGCCAGGGCCAGGGCGTCGCGCTTCACCATCAGGTAGCCGGCGAAGAAGATGGCGATGACGATCTTCGCGAACTCACCGGGCTGGATCGAGAAGCCACCGACGCTGATCCAGATCTTGGCGCCGAAGACGTCCGCGCCCAGACCCGGGACCACCGGCAGGATCAGCAGGATCAGCGCGCCCGCCATCGAGATGTACGTGAACCGCTGGAGCACGCGGTGGTCCTTGAGGACCAGCAGCACGACCGCGAAAAGGGCGAGGGCCAGCCCCGTGTACATCATCTGCCGCGGCGCCGACTCGGTGAAGACCCCGAAGCTGCGCTTGGCGAGGGTCTGCAGCCGCTCGGACTGGTCGAGCCGCCAGATGAGGACGACGCCCAGACCGTTGAGCAGGGTGGCGATCGGCAGCAGCAGCGGGTCGGCGTACTTGGCGTAGCGCCGTACGACGAGGTGGCCGATGCCGGCGAGGACGGCGAAGCCGAGCCCGTAGAGGAACATGCCCGGGGGCAGCTCGCCGTGGATCGCCAGGCCCACGTTGGCGTAGGCGAAGATCGGGATGACCACGGCGAAGGCGAGCAGCAGGAGCTCGGTGTTCCGCCGGCTCGGCGCCTCGATGGCGCCGATGGTGGTCGTGTTGGTGACAACGCTCATGGTGTGGCAGGCCCCCTGTGCCCGCGTATGTCTACTGCTTTTCGCACTGGCCGACGAGAGCTTGCTCCGCGGGAGTCAGGCTGGGGCCGGGCGTCTGGGTGTTCTGCGCTTCCGCGGCGCGGCGGGCTTCGTCCTTCTTGCAGGCGGACACCTGGGTGCCGAGATCGTCGATCTTCTTGCGGGCCCCGTCGATGCTGCCTTCGCTGATGGTGGCCTCGACCTGCTTGCGCTTGAAGGACGGCAGGTACTTCAGTTCGATCTCGGGGTGATCCGTATCCACCTGCGAGAGGTGGATCCAGGCCAGGTTCTGGCTGATGCCGCGGTACAGCGCGACGTGGTCACCCTTGACGCCGACGTAGTACTGGGTCTGCGTCCAGCGGTGCGCGGCGTAGAGCCCGCCGCCGACGACACCGGCCACGAGCAGCAGGATCAGCGTGCGCGTGGTCCACTTGCGCCCTTTGCTGCGCCGCCTGCGGGGGTGGTCGTACGTGTCCTCGTACGGGGCCTCGGCCTCGTAGCCCTCGGGTTCGCCGAAGCTGCCGTACGCGCCGCCGCCCTGGCCCTGGTCGGGGTAGCCGTAGCCGGGGGCCTCGCCGCTGCCGGGAGGGCCGAAGGCGCCCGCCGGCGGCGGGGCCTGGCGGCCGAGGCCCGAGGCCCGGCCGGCCGGGGTCTGCATGGCGTTGCCGTCGAAGAGCTGGTGCTGGTTCTCGGCGACCGCGCCGATGACGACAGGGGTGTCGCTCAGCTGGGCCGCGAGGGTGTCGCCGCTGTCGGTGTCGAGGACGTCCGCGACGATGCAGGTGATGTTGTCCGGGCCACCGCCGCGCAGGGCGAGCTGGATCAGCGTCTGCACGGTCTCGTGCGGGCCGTGGTAGTCGGCGAGGGTCTCTTCCAGGGTCTGGTGGGAGACCACGCCGGAGAGGCCGTCGGAGCAGATCAGGTAGCGGTCGCCGGCCCGGACCTCGCGGATGGAGAGGTCGGGTTCCACGACGTCGCCGCTGCCGAGCGCCCGCATCAGCAGCGAGCGCTGCGGGTGCGTGGTGGCTTCCTCTTCGGTGATCCGGCCCTCGTCGACGAGGCGCTGCACCCAGGTGTGGTCCTGCGTGATCTGGGTGAGGACGCCGTCGCGCAGGAGGTAGGCGCGGGAGTCGCCGACGTGGACGAGGCCGAGCCGGCGGCCCGTCCACAGGAGGGCGGTGAGCGTGGTGCCCATGCCTTCGAGCTGGGGGTCCTCCTCGACCATGACGCGCAGCTGGTCGTTGGCCCGCTGCACGGCGCTGCCGAGGGCGGTGAGGATGTCGGAGCCCGGGACGTCGTCGTCGAGCTGCACGAGGGAGGAGATGACCTCGGAGCTGGCGACCTCGCCGGCCGCCTGGCCGCCCATGCCGTCGGCGACGGCGAGGAGCCGGGGACCGGCGTAGCCGGAGTCCTCGTTGCCCTCGCGGATCATCCCCTTGTGCGATCCGGCGGCGAACCGCAGGGACAGACTCATGCGCACCTGCCCTGTCGACGATGCCTCGGGGTACAACCGGTCTCGACGAGCCACACTGCCCACCCTCCGGTCGGGAGCGCGCGCGGGTCCGGGTCCCCGGTGGGACGGACCGCCGCGGCTCGCTCGCTCCGCTCGCTCATTCTCGTACTACTTCCGCAGCTCGATGACGGTCTTGCCGATGCGGATCGGGGCGCCCGGCGGAATGGGCGTCGGGGTGGTCAGCCTGGTCCGGTCGAGATAGGTGCCGTTCGTGGACCCGAGGTCCTCGACGATCCACTGGCCGTCACGGTCCGGGTAGATCCTGGCATGCCGGCTGGAGGCGTAGTCGTCGTCCAGCACGATCGTCGAGTCGTGGGCGCGGCCCAGCGTGATCGTCTGGCCGGCGAGGGCCACCGTGGTTCCCGTGAGGGTGCCCTCGGAGACGACCAGCTTGGTCGGCGCACCGCGGCGCTGGCGCTGCTGCGGTGGCGCGGACTGCCGCCCCGGCTGCGGCGGAGAGGCGGTCGCGCCGCTGCGGCGGGAGCCGCGCTGCGTGACTCTCGTGCCGAAGAGATCACTGCGGATGACCTGAACGGCCACGATGACGAACAGCCACAGAACGGCCAGGAAACCCAACCGCATGACCGTCAGGGTCAGCTCTGACATTGCCCCCGCTTCACCCTTCGGCTTGCCGGTAAATGATGGTGGTGCTGCCCACGACGATCCGCGAGCCGTCGCGGAGCGTAGCGCGGGTGGTGTGCTGCCCGTCCACCACGATGCCGTTGGTGGACCCGAGATCCTGGATCGTCGGGGGTGTTCCGGTCCGGATCTCACAGTGCCGGCGCGAGACGCCGGGGTCGTCGATCCGCACATCGGCCTCGGTGCTGCGGCCGAGTACGAGCGTGGGGCGCGAGATCTGGTGGCGGGTGCCGTTGATCTCGATCCAACGCCGGGTGGTGCCCGGTGCGCCGGGGGGTACGGGACCCCCGCCGGCGCGAGCGCCCGGTCCGCCCGGAGGCGGTCCGGACGGCATGGGCGGGGCGGCGGCCGGCGGGTAGCCGTAACCGCCCTGCTGCTGGCCCTGGGGGGCCTGCGGCGCGTCCTGGGAGGTGCTGGAGGCGAGGGTGCGACTGCGGACACGGTACAGACCGGTGTCGAGGTCGTCGGCCTTCTCCAGGTGGACCTTGATGGGGCCCATGAAGCTGTAGCGCTGCTGCTTGGCGTAGTCGCGGACGAGGCCCGCGAGCTCGTCGCCGAGCTGGCCGGAGTACGGGCTCAGGCGCTCGTAGTCGCCGGTGCTGAGCTCCACGATGAAGTCGTTGGGCACGACGGTCCGCTCGCGGTTCCAGATGGTGGCGTTGTTGTCGCACTCCCGCTGGAGGGCTCCGGCGATCTCCACCGGCTGGACCTCGGACTTGAACACCTTGGCGAAGGTGCCGTTCACCAGACCTTCGAGTCGCTGCTCGAACCGCTTCAGAACTCCCATGGGGCACCTCCTCCGTCGCTGTCGCCCTGTACTGCTTACTGATCGTATCCACGCGTGGCGGATTCGGCTGGTTCCCCTACGGTCCCGTGTACAGGAGTGTTGGTACTCACAAGGGATCGTAGGGGCGCTCCAGGGACAGTGTCCCGCACCCGGAGGGGACTCCGGGAGGGGCCGGTCCCGGAGGGTGCGAGGGGGGTCCGGGAAAGGGATGTGAATCCACCCCGGATGACGTGCTAATCTTTCGTTCGTCGCCAGGGAAACGGCCCGAAAGGGAAGTCAACTGGGGAGCTGCTCGGGCGAGTGGCGGAACGGCAGACGCGCTGGCTTCAGGTGCCAGTGTCCTTCGGGACGTGGGGGTTCAAATCCCCCCTCGCCCACATCGGGAGAACCCCCGCTTCGGAGAAATCCGGAGCGGGGGTTCTTCGTTGTGCGCGTGCTTGCGGCCGTGCCCGTGCCTGCGGCGGTGCCCGTGCCCGCGGCCGACTTTCGTCGGGCGGGACGCGACGAAAGTCGGCGGACGGGTGTGTGGATCGGTGTCTAGGGTCGTTCGGGTGGATGCCAAGGCGGGAGTGCGGGTGGGCTGGGTGTGGCTGAAGGGGGCCGAGCCCTGGTCGGGTCGCGCCTTCGCGGGGGACCTCACGATCGCCGCCGTACTGTCCCTGCTCGGCCTGGGCATCGACGAACTCAGCAACAGCTCCGGTCAGAAGATGGTCCTCGGAGTCCTGGCCATCGTGGCGCTGGTGCTGCTGCGGCGCAGGCTGCCGGCGGCCACCCTGGTGCTGGGTGCGGCGGCGAGCGCCTTCCTGCCCGGTGTGTTCCTCGTGACGATCGTGCTGGGCTGGTCGGCGGGCCGGCGGATCGTCGGCGTGGGGCGGGCCCTGACGGCCTTCGTGCTGGCCTTCCTCGCCGAGGTCGGCCTCGGCCTGTACGACCAGTGGTCCCAGACCCGGCCGCTGCTGATCGTCGTCTTCTCCACCCTGCTGTTCCTGGCGGCGACCGTCATGCCCGGCCTGGCCAGCCGCTACTGGCACCAGCGCCGGACGCTGATCAGCGCCCTCCAGGAGCGCAACGACCAACTGCTGCGCGAGCGGACGATGGTGGCCGGGCAGGCCCGGCTGCGCGAGCGCCAGCGGATCGCCCAGGACATGCACGACAGCCTGGGCCACCAGCTGGCGCTGATCTCGGTGCACACCGGGGCGCTGGAGGTGGACCCCGTGCTGACCGACCGCCAGCGCGAGGCCGTCGGGGTGCTGCGGCAGGCCTCCGTCGCGGCGATGCACGAGCTGCGCGAGGTCGTCGGGATCCTGCGGGACGGGGTGGAGGCCCCGCCCGCGGTGGAGGAGGCCCAGCCGGCGGCGCGGGGGGTCGCCGGGATCGCGGGCATCGTGGAGGCGGCGCGGGCCGCGGGGACCGACGTACGGCTCGGTACGGCGGGCACCCCCCGGCCGCTGGTCGCGGCCTGCGACCACGCGGCGTACCGGATCGTGCAGGAGGCGCTGACCAACGCCTACAAGCACGCGCCCGGGTCGGCGATCACCGTGGAGCTGCGCTACGAGGACGACTCGCTGGTCGTGGAGATCGCCAACGGTCCGGCCGCCGCCCCGGGGCCCGGCGAGGTGATCTCCGGCGGGCAGGGCCTGACGGGGCTGCGGGAACGGGCCAGGCTGGTCGGCGGAATGGTGCACGCGGGCGCCGCCGAGGGCGGCGGCTTCCGGGTGGCCGGTGTGCTGCCGTACGGGTCGGAGCCGGCCGGGGTGGCCGAGGAGGACGTGGCCGACGACTTCGGTCAGCGCTCCCAGGCCCGTGCCTCGGTACGGCGCACCGCGCCGCCGATGGACTGGGCGGCGGTGGACCGCGAACTGGCCGTGCCGGCGCGCAGCCGGACCGGCGGCATCGCGACGGGCTGCGGGATAGCCGTCGCGGCGGTGGTGCTGCTGATCATCGTGCTGGGAGCCGGGATGACCCTGCTGCTGGGCACCGTGAACAAGGCGATGATCAGCAAGGAGGAGTACGACGCCGTCAGCGTGGGCGACGTGGAGAAGTCCGTCCGCGACCGGCTGCCGGACGGGGACAGCGTCCTGACGTCGGGGCTGGACCGCAAGGGGCCGCCGCGGCCGGAGGGCTCGGACTGCCTGGCCCTGCTGTCGACGGAGGACTCGTCGGCGCTGACCAACGACTCCGTTTTCCGCTTCTGCTTCCGGGACGGCAAGCTCGTGGAGAAGCAGGCGTACGAGGTCAAGCAGTAGGAGCGCGGGTGACAGCCAAGGTGATCCGAGTGGTGATCGCTGACGACGAGCCGCTGATCCGGGCCGGGATCAGGATGATCCTGACCTCGGCGCCGGACATCGAGGTCGTCGCGGAGGGGGCCAACGGCCGGGAGGCGGTGGAGCTGGCCCGCTCGCACGCCCCGGACGTGATGCTCCTGGACATCCAGATGCCCGTGATGGACGGACTGACCGCGCTGGGCGAGCTGGGGCGGGCGGCACCGGGCGTGCGGGCGCTGATCCTGACCACCTTCGGGGAGAAGGAGAACGTGCTGCGGGCCCTCGGCGAGGGCGGTGCGGGCTTCCTGCTGAAGGACTCGGCGCCGGGCGAGCTGATCGGAGCGGTCCGGGCGGCCGCGGCCGGGGACGCCTACCTCTCCCCCGGCGCGACCCGGCACGTCGTGGACCAGCTGGCGACCGGGCGGGTCGCCGGGCGCGGCGAGGCGGCCCGGCGGCGGGTGGCCGGGCTGAGCGAGCGCGAGCGCGGTGTGCTGGCGCTGCTGGGCGAGGGGCTGTCCAACGCGGACGCGGGCCGCCGGCTCCACATGAGCGAGGCGACGGTGAAGACGTACGTCAGCCGGATCCTGGCCAAGCTGGAGTGCGAGAACCGGGTTCAGGCGGCCCTGCTGGCCAGGGACGCCGGGCTCTAGGTACGGTTCGGGCCGACTTGATCGGCTACCGAGGCCGATGGGGCGCGAACAGTGCGGGGGCAGTGCGGATGGCGACGGTACCGAAGCAGCAGACGGCGGACGCGGCGAACGCGGCGTACGCGGGTGGTGCGGCCGGTGCGGCGGCGGGGCGGGGCGGCGGGCGGATACCCCGCGTCGAGGGCTTCGCGTCGAGGGCCCTGCCGGGCTCGCAGAAGGAGGCCGGGAAGGCGCTGCGGGCGCGGGTGCCGCGGGCGGCCCACGCGCACTTCGAGGCTCCCGCCGGGCGCCCCGACGCGGTGCGCGCGGTGGAGGAGTCCAACGTCGGCCGCGTCGCCGAGCTGACCCCGATACGCGTGGGCCGGATGGCCGCCAACCCCTTCGCGTTCCTGCGCGGGGCGGCCGGCCTGATGGCCCACGACCTGTCCGGCGGGCCGGTCACCGGGGTGGGCGCGCAGCTCTGCGGCGACGCGCACGCGGCCAACTTCGGTCTCTACGGGGACGCGCGCGGGCACCTCGTCATGGACCTCAACGACTTCGACGAGACGGTGTTCGGCCCCTGGGAGTGGGACGTCAAGCGGCTGGCGGCCTCCCTGGTGCTCGCCGGGCGCGTGGCCGGAGCGGACGAGGACACCTGCCGGGCGGCCGCCCGGGACGCGGTGGGCGCCTACCGGCGGACCATGCGGCTGCTGGCCAAGCTGCCGGCCCTGGACGCGTGGAACGCCATCGCCGACGAGGAACTGGTCTCGCACACCGATGCCCGCGATCTGCTGGGCACGCTGGAACGGGTCTCGGAGAAGGCCCGCAACAACACCTCCGCCCGGTTCGCCGCCAAGTCGACCGAGGCCGGGGACGACGGCTACCGCCGCTTCGTGGACGCGCTGCCCGTGCTGCGCAGGGTCGGCGACGGTGAGGCCGCGGCCGTGGCCGCCTCCCTGGGCCCGTACCTGCAGACCCTCTCGGGGGACCGGCTGCCGCTGCTGGCCCGGTACGCGGTCCAGGACGTGGCGTTCCGGGTCGTGGGCACCGGGAGCGTGGGCACCCGGTCGTACGTGGTGCTGCTGCAGGACCACCGGGGTGAGCCGCTGGTGCTCCAGGTGAAGGAGGCGCGGCCGTCGGTGCTGCTGCCGTACCTGCCGGGGCTGGGCTTCCACGCGCCGGGGGAGGAGCACGAGGGCCGCCGGGTGGTGGCCGGGCAGAAGATGATGCAGGTGGTCTCCGACATCCTGCTGGGCTGGACCACGGTGGAGGGCCGGCCCTTCCAGGTCCGCCAGTTCCGCAACCGCAAGGGCAGCGTGGACCCGGCGGCGCTGGCCGTCGACCAGATCGACGACTACGGCCGGATGACCGGCGCCCTGCTGGCGCGGGCGCACGCCCACAGCGCGGATCCGCGGGTGCTGGCCGGGTACTGCGGCAAGAACGAGGAGCTGGACGAGGCCGTCGCCACGTTCGCGGTGGCCTACGCCGATCGCAGCGAGGCCGACCACGCGGACCTGGTGGCGGCGGTCAGGGCGGGCCGGATACCGGCGGAGTTCGGGGTCTGAGGGTCTGAGGGTCGGCTCGGGCGCGTCGTGTTTCACGTGGGCCGTGTTTCACGTGGGCCGTGTTTCACGTGGGCCGTGTTTCACGTGAGCTGTGTTTCACGTGAGCTGTGTTTCACGTGAAACATGCCGCCCCGCGCTGGCCGTAGGCTGGCCGGGTGAGCGAGCAGACCGAGCAGACAGTTCCCGAAGAGCCCGGCGCCTCCGGTGACGAGCGGCCCGAGGCGCGGCTCGAGCGGGCCGTGCGGGCCGCCGAGCAGGCGCTGATCGAGTTCGAGATCGCCGTGGAGACCTTCCGGGTGGAGGTCGAGAACTTCTCCCGGCTCCACCACCAGAAGCTCGGCCCGATGTACTCGCGGCTGGACGAGCTGGACGCGCTGATCGCGGAGGCGAAGGCGGCCCGCAGCGGTGACCCCGAGGACCTGCGGATGGCGCGGGAGGCGCGGGCGCTGGTCATGCCGATGCCCGGGGTGGAGGAGCTCTTCCACGACTGGCTGGACTCGGACGGCATCTCCGACGACGCGTCGGCGATGCTGACCGACCGGTCCGTGAAGCCGCCGGAGCGGGTGCGGCCCTCGGAGGAGGTGCGCCGGTTGTACCGGGAGCTGGTCCGCCGGGCGCACCCGGACCTGGCCCAGGACGAGCAGGAGCGGGCCCGCCGGGACGCCTTCATCGTGCGGGTCAACGCCGCGTACGGGCGGGGCGAGGAAGGGCTGCTGCGGGAGCTGGCCGAGGAATGGGCGGCGGGCCCCGCGCCGCAGGCCGCGCGGCCGAGCGAGAGCGAGGAGCTCTACGCCCGGCTGGAGTGGCTGGCGCGGCGCAAGGAGATGCTGTCGATGGTGGCCGGGGAGCTGGAGGAGAGCGCGATCGGGGCGATGCTGCGCATGGCGCCCGACGACCCCGACCGGCTGTTGGAGGAGATCGCGGAGCAGCTGCTCGCGCAGGTCTCCGAACGCGAGGCGGAGCTGGCGGCCTTCGGGACCCTCTAGCGGTGTACGGGGTCCTATAGGTTGGCGGGCGAGACCCGCGAAGAGAGAAGGCGACAGTTATGAACCTCGGACCGCTTCCCTCGGTGGACGCCGCCTCGGTGCCGGCCGAAGGCTTTGTCCTGGACGTCCGTGAGGACGACGAATGGGCGGCCGGGCACGTCGAGGGTGCGCTGCACATCCCGATGAGCGACTTCGTCGCCCGCTTCGGCGAGCTGACCGAGGCCATCGAGGACGGCCGCCGGGTCCACGTGATGTGCCGGGTCGGCGGACGTTCCGCGCAGGTGACCCAGTACCTGGTGCGCCAGGAGATCGACGCCGTGAACGTCGACGGCGGGATGCAGGCGTGGGATGGCGCGGGGCGCCCGATGGTGACGGACAGCGGGAACCCGGCCTTCGTGCTCTAGGCCGACGGGGCGTGGGCCGTCACGCGAGGGGATGGGCGGCCAGCAGGTCGCCCAGTGCCTCCTCGTGCGCGGCGGCCGGGCCCAGCTGGAGTTCCAGTTGCTTGGCCCAGGCGTGGTAGCGGTGCAGCGCGTACTCGGTGTCGGCGCCGAAGCCGCCGTGGAGGTGTTGCGCGGTCTGTACGACCCGGCGCACGCCCTCCGAGGCCCAGATCTTGGCGACGGCGACATCGCCGGCGGCCGGCAACGGGCCGCCCGCGCCGTCGGTCGCCGCGTCCAGCCGCCAGGCGGCCTGCCAGAGGGTGACCTCCATGGCGCGCAGGTCGATGTAGCGGTCGGCGGCCTGGACCGCGACGGCCTGGAAGGTGGCGACCGGGAAGCCGAACTGTTCGCGCTTGCTCGTGTACCGGCCGGTCATGGCGAGCACGTTCTCGCCGAGTCCCATGGCGAGGGCGCAGGTGCCGGTGGCCAGGATCCGGTGGAGCCGGTCCCAGGCTCCGGGGGCGTCGATCAGATGGGCGGAGGGGACCCGGACCCCGTCCAGGGTGAGCTCGGCGAGGCGTTCCCCACTGGTGGAGTACTGGTCGGCGAGTGTGAGCCCGTCGGTGACGCGCGGGACGAGCGCGATGAGGGCCCCGCCGTCCCCGCCGTGGGCGGGCACCGCGATCCAGTCGGCGCTGTGGGCCCAGGGGACGCAGGTCTGGACCCCGTCCAGGATCCATGTGCCGTCCTCGTGGCGGGCGGTGACGGCCAGTTCGGCAGGATCGTGGCCGGTGCGGCCGTGGGCGGCGACGGTCAGGACGAGCGCGCCGCGCCCGGCGTCGGCCAGCAGGGCGGCGGCCAGTTCGGGGCCGCCGTGGGCCTGTACGGCCATGGCCGTGGCACAGTGCTCCAGCAGCGGAACCCGGGCCAGCACCCGGCCCGCCTCGCGCAGGACGAGGCACAGGGCGATGACGTCCAGGCCGGCCCCGCCGTGTTCCTCGGCGAGGACCAGGCCCAGCAGGTCGGAGCCGGCCAGTGCGGCCCACAGGGGCCGGTCGAACTCCTCCGCGACGGCACCCGGGGTGAGCGCGGGGCTGGGCACGCGGTCGGGGGCGACGTCCGCGAAGACGGCCTTCGCCGCCTCGACCGCGGCCTGCTGTTCCTCGGTGAAGGTGAAGTCCACTGCCTGTCCTCCCGCGCGCACCGGATCCCGGTCGTGTCCGTTCAGATCTGACGGTGCGTCAAGATAGAACACGGCGTGGGAAAAACACAGCCCGGTGGGGGATCCGGCGGCGGGCGGCCGGAAGGCTCAGCGGTCGAAGTCGATCTCCACTTCCTCGGAGACCGCGTGGGACTGGCAGGCCAGCACGAACCCGGCCTCGGTCTCCTCCTCCTCCAGCGCGAAGTTGCGGTCCATCCGCACCTCGCCCGTGACGAGGAAGGCCCGGCAGGTGCCGCAGACCCCGCCCTTGCAGGCGTACGGGGCGTCCGCGCGGCCCCGCAGCACGGCGTCCAGCAGGGACTCGCCGTCCTGTACCGGCCAGGTGCCGGAGCGGCCGTCGAGCCGGGCGGTGACCCGGCCGTGGGCGGGCGCCGCGGCCGTCCGGGCCGCGGCCGCCGGGGCGGTGTCCTCGACGTGGAAGACCTCCTCGTGCACCCGGGTCCGGGCGACGCCGAGGGCGCCCAGGGCCCGCTCCGCGCCCTCCACCAGTCCGTACGGCCCGCACAGGTACCAGCCGGTGACCTCGGAGACCGGCAGCAGCGCCGGCAGCAGGGACGTCAGTCGCGCCTCGTCGAGGCGGCCGGAGGGCAGACCGGCTTCCTGCTCCTCCCGGGAGAGCGCGGTGACCAGCTGGAAGCGGTCGGGGTAGCGGTCCTTGAGGTCGGCGACCTCCTCCAGGAACATCGTCGACGCGGCCGTGCGGTCGCCGCGCACCAGGCAGAAGCGGGCGTCGGGCCGGGCCGCCAGCAGGGTGGCGGCGATCGACAGGACCGGGGTGATGCCGCTGCCGCCGACGATCGCCGCGTAGTGCGCGCCGGCCGGGGCGCCGGCCGGGTCCAGGATGAACCGTCCGGCCGGGACCATCACGTCCAGCACGTCCCCGGCCGCGATCTCCTTGTGCGCGAAGGTGGAGAACTCGCCGCCCTCCACCAGCCGCACGCCCACCCGCAGCACCGCCGGGCCCGGGCCGTCGGCGGCCGGGGCGGGGGAGCAGATCGAATAGGTGCGGCGGACCTCCGCGCCTTCGCCGGCGGTGCGGCGCAGCGTGAGGTGCTGGCCGGGCGCGTGCCGGTACTCGGCGCGCAGCTCCTCGGGGACGGACAGGGTCAGCGCCACCGAGTCGTCCGTCAGCCGGTCGACCGCGGCCACCGTCAGCGGGTGGAACGCGCCGTGGCGCGCGGGGCGCGCGCTGCCGGCGGACGCCGGGGGCACTGACACGGCCATCTACAGCTCCTTGAAGTGGTCGAACGGTTCGCGGCAGGCCACGCAGCGGCGCAGCGCCTTGCACGCGGTGGAGGAGAAGCGGCTGAGCAGCTCGGTGTCGGTGGATCCGCAGTTCGGGCAGCGGACCGACAGGGTGAGCGGCACCGGTCCGCCGGCCGAGTGGGGGCGCGGCGGGGCGATGCCGAACTCGGCCAGCTTGCGGCGGCCCTCGGCCGTGATGTCGTCCGTCGACCAGGCGGGGGACAGGACGGTCGTCACGCGGACGTCGGGTATGCCGTGGCCGTTCAGGGCCAGCTCGATGTCGGCGGACATGGCCTCGATGGCCGGGCAGCCGGTGTAGGTGGGCGTGAGGGTGACCTCCACGTGCCCGTCCTCGTGCATCCGGACGCCGCGCATGACGCCCAGCTCGGCGAGGGTGAGCACCGGCAGCTCCGGATCGGGCACGGAGCCCGCCAGCTCGGCCAGCTCCGTCTCCAGACGGGTCTGCGCGGCGGCGGTCACCACGAGGCCCCCGGGTGGCTGCGGTGCAGGTGCTGCATCTCCGCGAGCAGCCGCCCGAACGGTTCGGTGTGCAGGCCCTGCCGGCCCGCCCCGGCGGCCCAGGCGCCCGTACGGGGCCCCTCGGGCAGGGCCAGGCCCGCCCGGTCCAGTACGGAGCCCAGGGCGGCCAGCCAGCGGGTCTCCAGGGCGGCCGGGTCGACGTCCAGGCCCTCGACCGGCTGGAACATCTCCCCGGTGAACTTCCACAGGGCGTCCAGCGCGGCCCGCATCCGGGACCGGCTCTCCTCGGTGCCGTCACCGAGCCGCAGCGTCCACTGCTCGGCGTGGTCCCGGTGGTAGGCGGTCTCCTTCACGGCCTTGGCCGCCAGCGGGGCGAACGGGCCGTTCCCGGCGGCGAGTTCCACGTAGAGCTCGTGCTGATAGAGGGAGAAGTAGAGCTGCCGGGCGATGGTGTGGGCGAAGTCGCCATTGGGCTGCTCGACCAGCTGGAGGTTGCGGAAGGACCGCTCCTCGCGCAGGAAGGCCAGCTCGTCCTCGTCGCCCGCCATGGACAGCAGGATGCGGGCCTGCCCGAGCAGGTCGAGCGCGATGTTGGCGAGCGCGACCTCCTCCTCCAGGACGGGGGCGTGGCCCGCCCACTCGCCGAGGCGGTGGGAGAGGATCAGCGCGTCGTCGCCGAGGGCCAGGACGGCCGCGCCGGCGGTGGTGCTCTCGGTGCCGGTGCTGCTCACAGGTGACGCACCCCCTCGGGGATCTCGTAGAAGGTGGGGTGCCGGTAGGGCTTGTCGGCGGACGGGGCGAAGAACGGGTCCCGCTCGTCCGGGGAGGAGGCGACGATCTCGGTGGAGGGCACGACCCAGATCGAGATGCCCTCGCCGCGCCGCGTGTAGAGGTCGCGGGCGTTGCGCAGGGCCATTTCCGCGTCGGGGGCGTGCAGGCTGCCCGCGTGCGTGTGCGAGAGGCCGCGGCGCGAGCGCACGAACACCTCCCACAGGGGCCAGTTCTGCGTCATGCCTGTACCTCTCGTCCGGTGCTGGTGTGCTTCTCGGCGTACGCCGCGGCCGCGTCGCGGACCCAGGCGCCTTCCTCGTGCGCCGTGCGCCGCTGGTCGATCCGCTGTTCGTTGCAGGGGCCGTTGCCCTTGAGGACGTCCCAGAACTCGGCCCAGTCGATGGCGCCGAAGTCGTGGTGGCCGCGCTCCTCGTTCCACTTGATGTCCGGGTCGGGCAGGGTCAGGCCCAGCGACTCGGCCTGGGGGACGGCGATGTCGACGAAGCGCTGGCGCAGCTCGTCGTTGGAGTGCCGCTTGATGCGCCAGGCCATCGCCTGCGCGCTGTGGACGGACTCGTCGTCCGGCGGGCCGAACATCATGAGCGAGGGCCACCACCAGCGGTCGACGGCGTCCTGGGCCATGGCGTGCTGGGCCTCGGTGCCCCGGGAGAGGGCGAGGAGCAGCTCGTACCCCTGGCGCTGGTGGAAGGACTCCTCCTTGCAGATGCGGACCATCGCGCGGGCGTAGGGGCCGTAGGAGCAGCGGCAGATCGGCACCTGGTTGGTGATCGCCGCGCCGTCCACGAGCCAGCCGATGGCGCCGACGTCCGCCCAGGTCAGGGTGGGGTAGTTGAAGATCGAGGAGTACTTCTGCTTCCCCGAGTGCAGCTTGTCGAGGAGCTCGTCGCGGCTGGTGCCGAGGGTTTCGGCGGCGCTGTAGAGGTAGAGGCCGTGGCCGGCCTCGTCCTGCACCTTGGCCATCAGGATCGCCTTGCGGCGCAGCGAGGGCGCGCGGGTGATCCAGTTGGCCTCGGGCTGCATGCCGATGATCTCGGAGTGGGCGTGCTGGGCCATCTGGCGGACCAGGGAGGCGCGGTACTCGTCGGGCATCCAGTCGCGCGGTTCCACCCGCTCGTCCGCCGCCACGGCGGCGTCGAAGGACGCCCGCAGCTGATCCGCGAGGTCCCCGGACCGCGCGTCCGCTGTGCTTGACGTGCCCGTTTCCGGGGTCACTGCGACCATCCCGGCCCCCTGTCAGAGTGTGCCGTCCGCCCGACCGACCGATCGTTCGGTTCATCCGCTTCAATGGTGAGACGGCGGCCCGTAGGGTGTCAACCTCTGTGGGCAACCCTGTGGACGCCGGATGATCGGGGCGGGATGGATTCGAACGAGCACGAGCCCGTGGAAGAAGCCCCTCCGGAGCCCCGGAAGGCGCCGCCCCGGGCGCCCGGGATCGCCGGGCTGTCCGCCCCGTACCGCGTCCTCGCGGCCCTCGCCCTCGCGGCCGTGTCCCTCGCCGCCTGCGCGCACCTGGCGCTCGTCTTCCTGCACGTCGCCCCGTCCAACACGGTGAGCAAGCGGAACGCGGCGCTGATCGACGGCTGGATCTACCCCGAGTTCGAACAGAACTGGAAGCTCTTCGCGCCCAACCCCCTCCAGCAGAACATCGCCGTCGAGGTCCGCGCCCAGGTCCGCACCGGGGGCGGCGAGCTCGTCACCAGCGGCTGGCGCGACCTGTCCGCCGAGGACGGCGCCGCCATCCGGCACAATCCGCTGCCGAGCCACACCGAGCAGAACGAGCTCCGCCGGGCCTGGGACTTCTTCACCGGCTCCCACGACGACGACAACAAGCCGACCGGCGAGCGCGGCGCGCTGTCCGAGGAGTACCTGCGGCGCATCGCGCTGGAGCGGCTCGCCCCCGTCTACCGCGACGGCCGGATCCTGCGCGTCCAGCTGCGCTCGGCGACCCGGTCCGTACCCGCGCCGAGCTGGAGCGACGAGAAGACCGACACCCAGACGTACTACCGGGAGCTGCCGTGGTGGACCGTGTGAGACGGGCGCTCGCGAAGGTCACCGGGCAGGCGCTGGGGCCCTACCAGAGCGCCGTGGTCCGCATCGGCTTCGCCGGGACCTGGCTGCTCTTCCTCCTGTGCGAGTTCCCGAACCGGCACCAGCTCTACGGGCCCGACGGGCCGTGGAGCTGGCGGCTGGCGGAGCGGCTGGTGGCCTCCAACGACGCCTTCACCGTGCTGATGTGGTCGAGCTCCACCTTCTGGTTCGAGCTCGTCTACGCCGTCGCCGTGCTCGCGAGCGGGCTGCTGCTGCTGGGCTGGCGGACCCGGGCGACGTCCGTCGTCTTCATGGTCGGCGTGCTGTCGCTGCAGAACCGCAGCGTGTTCATGGGCGACGGCGGGGACAACGTCATCCACCTCATGGCCGTCTACCTGGTCCTGACGCGCTGCGCGCAGGTGTGGTCGCTCGACGCGCGGCGGGCCCGCCTGCGGGGCTCGGCCTCGGCCGGGGCGGCGGGGCCGGTGCTCTGGGGGGTGCTGGGCGCGGTCCTCGCGTACGGGGCGGTGACCGGACGGTTGGGCGCCGGCTGGCTCGCGGTCTTCGCGGCGCTGTGGGCGGGGCCGGCGCTGTGGTGGGTGGCCGACCGGCACGAGCGGTCGGGAGCGGGCCCGGGAGGAGCGGCCGGCGAGGGGCGGGCCTTCCTCGACGTGCTGGCGAACCTGCTGCACAACGCCGGAATGCTGGTCATCATGGCCGAGGTGTGCCTGATCTACGCGACGGCCGGCTGGTACAAGATCCAGGGCTCGCGGTGGCAGGACGGGACCGCGCTGTACTACCCCCTCCGGCTGGACTACTTCGCGCCGTGGCCGGAGCTGTCGGACGTGCTGGCGGGGAGCGGGGTGATGGTGATGCTGCTGTCGTACGGGACGGTGGCGGTGCAGGTGGCGTTTCCGTTCACGCTGTTCAACCGCCGGGTCAAGAACGTGCTGCTGGCGCTGATGATGCTGGAGCACGCGGGGATCGCGGTGCTGCTGGGGCTGCCGTTCTTCTCGCTGGCGATGATCGCCGCCGACGCGGTGTTCCTGCCGACGGGATTCCTGGTGTGGGTGGGGGCGAGGGCCGTGCGTGGCCGGTCCCCCGACCGCGCCCGGGCAGTGCCCGGACTGCGTCCCCTGACCCCCGCGCCCCGGACCCCGGTGGAGCCGGAAGCGGTGGAGCGTGACGGCGCGGTCGGGGCGGGCGGCGCGGGCTCGTAAGGTCGGCGGTATGAGTGAGCAGCGGGAATTCGGTGAGGCCGGCCGGGAGTGGCGGGAAGCGGTCGGGCGGGACGGGGTGGTCCTGCTCGACGGGTTCCACACCCTCAAGCACGCCCTGCGCTTCGGGGCCGAGGTGCTGGTGGCCGTCGCCGACGACCCCGCCGCGGTACGGGCGCTCGCCGACGGCCTGGCCCCCGACGTGGCCCCCGAGGTGGCCCGGCTGGTGCGGCCCGGCGCGCTCGGGGAACTGCTCCCCCGCGTGCACCCCACCGGGGTCGCCGCCCTCGCCGTGCGCCCCGACCGGGACGCCGGACGGGCCGCCCTCGCCAGGACTCCCCGCCCGGCTCCGATCGTGCTGCTCGACAACCCGCGCAACCTCGGCAACGTCGGGGCGGTCGTCCGGCTCGCCGCCGGTTTCGGCGCCACCGGTGTGGTGACCCGCGGCGACCTCGACCCGTGGCACCCGAACGTGGTCCGGGCCGGGGCGGGACTGCACTACGCCACCACCGTGGACCGGATGGAGCTGGAGGAGCTGCCCTCCGGGCCGCTGTACGCGCTCGACCCGGAGGGCGAGGACATCCGCTCCCTCACCCTCCCGGACGACGCCCTGCTCGCCTTCGGGTCGGAACGCCACGGCATCTCGCCGGAGTTGCGCGCCCGCGCCGACCACCTGGTGTCCCTGCCGATGCGCCCGCAGGTCTCCAGCTACAACCTGGCCACCAGCGTGGCCATGACGCTCTTCCACTGGGGCGGGCCCCACGAGGGTGTTACGGACCGGTAGCGCGTGGCCGGAAAACGCGCCCGTGCGTGACGTCGGGCGGGTCCGGGGGGCCACCCCGGAAGCTCCGCCCGACCGCTGCGCTGCACCTACCAGGCTCAACTCAGCTCGACGTATCTAACGACAGGGCCCCGGCGAAGATTCCCTCACCTTAGGGAGAAGGCGCGGTAACGGCCAGGAAATTCCCCAGAGCTGGGGCATGTACCGGCGTTCGAGTACGCATTTCGACACCCCTGTGGCCGGAATTGGGTGCACGGAGCCGTGGAATTCAGGAAGTCGTCCCGGCACTCGATGACAGGCCGACGGGCGACCGTCCGGGCGCCCGCGAGGGTCCGAAGACCGGACAACATGTGTGCCCACCTGGGGGCAAGTCGCCCTGGAATCAAACAGGATGATCGATTCCGTGATCATAGGGAGACGTTACGTGATGACCGGCGGCGTCCGTTATTCTCCCTTCGGAGTACAAGGGCCGCGCTCTCGCCAAGCGCTTCGTGCCCGCGCCTGCCAAAAAGCTGCACCTACCAATCAAACTGAATCAGCAAAGTAAAAGGGATGCTCATATGCTTCTCCTCAGCGCTGTCATGATCACCGGCCTGGTGGCTGCCGTCCTCGGAGTCGCCGTCTGGCGCCTCACCTCCACCCCGCGCTGGATTCCCGCCGTCATCGGCTCGGTCGGCGGCGTGCTGCTCTCGCTGCCCCCCGTCTTCGCCTCGTTGCAGCCGGCCGTCCCGCGCCCGGCCGCTCCGGAGGCCTACGCGACCGTCGCGCCCGCCGCCCCCCGGGTGCCCGTCGCTCCCCCGGTGGCGCCGGGGCGGTCGGGTGGTGCCGGTACGGGTTCGCCCGTCCTGTGACCCCCGCCCGTCGCTTCAAGCGGCACGAACTGGGCTTCGGCGACTACCCGTTCTTCCGGTCGCTGAGCACCGAGCTGTGTCAGGAGATCTTCCAGGCGTCGCGCGTCCGCCAGTACGGGCGCGGGGCGCGCATCCGGGGCATGACGGTCCGGGGCGGGGACTCGGTCCACATCGTCCTCAACGACACCGGCATCGTCTCGGAGGAGCTCGTGCACCACGAGGCGTCGACGCTGCGCTTCCGGCACCAGGGCCACGTCCTCGGCGACCTCGACGTCTTCGCCTCGTCCAGGGCGCCCCTCGCCATGGCGCTGACGACCACGGTCACGATGGCCGTGCCGATGAACGTGATGCGGTCGATGGTGGGCAAGCACCCCACCCTCATGCGGGCGGTGAGCGTGGCCATCACGGAGCGCCTGCGCACCGGCGACCGGGTCTACGGGATGTTCGCGCGGCCCGCCGAACAGCGGCTGTGCGGGCTCTTCCTGGAGCTGCTGGACAAGTCCGGCTTCATGACGGAGGACGGCTACCGGGTCGAGGGGCCCTCCCAGCAGGATCTGGCCCAGGCGCTCATGCTCTCCCGCGCCACCGTCGAGAACGCGCTGCGCTCGCTGCGCGCCAAGCAGGTGGTGAGGACCTCGTACCGCTCCTACACCTTCCCCGACCTGAAGCTCCTGGAGAAGGTCGAGGCGTCCGGCGCGGCCACCGCCGCCGCCGCGGGCGCCGCGGGCTCCGCGGAGTGCGCCTGAGGCGGCCCCGGCCGGCCCCGGGGTCGCGGACCCGGGCCCCGGAGCGGGGCCGCGGGCGGGTGACCGCGGGGCCGTCGGCCGGCTACGCCTGGCGGCGGACCTCCACCACGCGGAAGCGGTTCGAGACGAAGGCGCCGTCACAGAGGGCCGCGTTCGCCGCGGGGTTGCCGCCCGAGCCGTGGAAGTCGGAGAAGGCCGCGGTCTGGTTGACGTAGACCCCGCCGGTGAGGTTGAGGGACAGCTGCGCCGACTCCTCCAGGCAGACCTCCTCGATGGCCCGCTCGGTGTCCGGGGAGGTGGTGTACGCGCCCACCGTCATCGCGCCCTTCTCCCGCACCGTGCGGCGCAGCAGGTCGAGGGCGTCCGCCGTGGAGTCGACGGCCACCGCGAAGGAGACGGGGCCGAAGCACTCCGAGAGGTACGCGGCCTCCGGGTCGGGCTTGGAGGCGTCCAGCTTGACCATCACCGGGGTGCGGACGACCGCGTCCGGGAACTCGGGGTTGACCACCTCGCGGGAGGCGAGGGCGACCTCGCCCAGCCCGGCGGCCGCCTCCAGGCGGGACTTGACGTCCGGGTTGACCAGGGCGCCCAGCAGTGCGTTGGCGCGGGCGTCGTCGCCCAGCAGGCCGCCGACGGAGGCCGCGAGGTCGGCGACGACCTCGTCGTACGTCTTGTGCCCGGCGTCCGTCGCGATGCCGTCGCGCGGGATCAGCAGGTTCTGCGGGGTGGTGCACATCTGGCCGCTGTAGAGGGAGAGCGAGAAGGCCAGGTTCGACAGCATCCCCTTGTAATCGGAGGTCGAGTCGACGATGACGGTGTTGACGCCCGCCTTCTCCGTGTAGACCTGCGCCTGGCGGGCGTTGGTCTCCAGCCAGTCGCCGAACTCGGTGGACCCGGTGTAGTCGATCAGCTTGATCTCCGGGCGGACCGCGAGGGTCTTGGCGATGCCCTCGCCCGGCCGCTCGACCGCGAGGGCCACCAGGTTCGGGTCGAAGCCGGCCTCGGCGAGGACCTCGCGGGCCGCCTTCACGGTCAGCGCCAGCGGGAGCACCGCGCGCGGGTGCGGCTTGACCAGGACGGCGTTGCCGGTGGCCAGGGAGGCGAACAGGCCCGGGTAGCCGTTCCAGGTGGGGAAGGTGTTGCAGCCGATCATCAGGGCGATCCCGCGCGGGACCGCCGTGAAGGTCTTGCCCAGCTCCAGCGGGTCGCGCTTGCCCTGCGGCTTCGACCAGTCGGCCTGCCCGGGGACGCGGGTCTGCTCCTCGTAGGCGTAGGCGACGGCCTCCAGGCCGCGGTCCTGCGCGTGGGGGCCACCCGCCTGGAAGGCCATCATGAAGGCCTGGCCGCTGGTGTGCATGACCGCGTGCGCGAACTCGTGGGTGCGGGCGGAGATGCGGGCGAGGATCTCGACGCAGACCAGGGCGCGGGTCTCGGGACCGGCGTCCCGCCAGGCGGCGATGCCGGCCTTCATCGCGGGCAGCAGCACGTCGGGGTCGACGTGCGGGTACTCCACGCCCAGTTCCGGGCCGTACGGGGACACCTCGCCGCCCGTCCAGCCGTCGGTGCCGGGCTGGTCCAGGTCGAAGCGGGTGCCGCGGACGGCCTCGAAGGCGGCGAGGCCGTCGGCCGGGGCGGTCTCCCCGTAGGCCTTGGGGTGCTCGGGGTGCGGGGACCAGTAGGCCCGGCTTCGGATGGCGGCGAGCGCCTGATCCAGGGTGTTCCGGTGCTTCTCGGTCAGCTGGGTGAGGGTGAGCTCGGCGGCCATCAGGGACCAACTCCTCGTTGAGCCGGGCAGGATCAGGCTGGTTCGCAGGCTGAGATCGATGCGGGGGCGGGTGAAGAAGAGCAGACTGGAGCTAGAGTAACCGAACGATCGGTCGGGACAAGAGGGCCCGGCGGACCTGTGGACAACCCGGTGCGGGAGGATCAGGACATGACAGCAATCGAGCGGTCCGGCACTGTGGCGGTCATCGGCGCCGGAACCATGGGACAGGGCATCGCCCAGGTGGCCCTTCTCGCAGGTCACCGCGTGCTGATCCACGACATCGACCACGACCTCGCCGCCGCCGGGGCCGCCCTCGTGCGCGAGCGCGTCGAGCGGATGGCCGCCAAGGGCCGTCTGGATCGAGCCGGGGCCGACGACGCGATCGGCCGGATCGGTGCGGCCGACGGCCTCGCCGCCCTCGCGGACGCCGCGCTCGTCATCGAGGCGGTCGTCGAGGACGTCGCCGTCAAGCGGGCGCTCTTCGCCTCGGTCGAAGCGGTGGTCGCGCCGGACGCCCTGCTGGCGACCAACACCTCCTCGCTCTCCGTCACCGAACTCGCCGCGGGCCTCGCCCACCCCGGCCGCTTCCTCGGCCTGCACTTCTTCAACCCGGCCCCGCTGCTCCCGCTCGTCGAGGTGGTGAGCGGTTTCGCGACCGCGCCGGCCGCCGCCGAGCGCGCGTACGACACGGTCCTGAGCTGGGGGAAGACGCCCGTCCGCTGCGCCGACACCCCCGGCTTCATCGTCAACCGGATCGCCCGTCCCTTCTACGCCGAGGCCTTCGCGGTGTACGAGGAGCGGGGCGCCGACCCGGCCACCATCGACGCCGTCCTGCGCGAGAGCGGCGGCTTCAAGATGGGCCCCTTCCAGCTGACCGACCTGATCGGCCAGGACGTCAACGAGGCCGTCACCCGGTCCGTCTGGGAGTCGTTCTTCCGGAGCCCCAAGTTCACCCCCTCGCTCGCGCAGCGCCGGCTGGTCCAGTCGGGCCGCCTCGGCCGCAAGTCCGGCCACGGCTGGTTCCCGTACGGGGAGGGCGCCGAGGTGCCCGCGCCGCACACCGCCGGCCCCGAGGAGGCGCCGGACAAGGTCACGATCGTCGGCGACCTCGGTCCGGCGGCCGAGCTGGCGGAGCTCCTGGAGGAGGCCGGCATCGCGGTGACGGCCACCGGCCACGGTGGTCCGTACATCCAGCTGCCCGGGGAGGGCCAGCTGGTGCTCGCGGACGGCAAGACCGCGGTCGAGTTCGCCGACGTCGTCTACTTCGACCTCGCGCTCGACTACCGCGGCGCCACCCGGATCGCGCTCTCCGCCAGCGAGGACACCACCGAGCGGACCCTCGCCGAGGCGGTTGGCCTCTTCCAGCGGCTCGGCAAGCAGGTCTCCGTCATCGGCGACGTCCCGGGCATGATCGTCGCCCGGACGGTCGCGATGCTGATCGACCTCACCGCCGACGCCCTGGCGCGCGGCGTGGCCACCGCCGAGGACATCGACACCGCGATGCGGCTCGGCGTCAACTACCCTCTGGGCCCGGCCGAATGGCACGACCGGCTCGGCCGCGACTGGGCGTACGACCTGCTGCACCACCTGGACGAGCGCTGTCCGGGCGGTCGCTACGCGCCCTCGCTGGCCCTGTTCAAGCTCGGATACGCCGACGGCGGGGACGACGAGGCGGATGAGGCGGACGAGGCGGAGGAGACCGGATGACCACCGCGAGGCGGGACACGTACACCCCGGAGACGCTGCTGACCGTCGCGGTCCAGGTCTTCAACGAGCGCGGCTACGACGGCACCTCCATGGAGCACCTCTCCAAGGCCGCGGGCATCTCCAAGTCCTCCATCTACCACCACGTCGCGGGCAAGGAGGAACTGCTGCGCCGGGCCGTCAGCCGGGCCCTGGACGGGCTCTTCGCGGTCCTGGAGGAGCCCGGGGCGGTACGGGGGTCCGCGGTCGCGCGCGTCGAGTACGTCACGCGCCGGACGGTCGAGGTGCTGGTCGCCGAGCTGCCGTACGTCACCCTCCTGCTGCGCGTGCGCGGCAACACCCGGACCGAGCGCTGGGCCCTGGAACGGCGCCGCGACTTCGACCACCAGGTGGCCGAACTCCTCAAGGCCGCCGCGGCCGACGGCGACCTGCGCGCGGACGTCGACATCCGGCTGGCCACCCGCCTGCTCTTCGGCATGGTGAACTCCCTGGTCGAGTGGTACCGCCCGCACCCGGGCACCACCCCCGACCAGCTGGCCGACGCCGTGGTCAGCATGGCCCTGGACGGCCTGCGCACGGCGCGGTAATCCCTGTGCGCGCGGCCCTCCCGGGCTGCGAGCATGCGGCGCATGAGCCCGCACCCGCACCCCGCCCCGCCGCTGCCCACCCTGACCGCCCGCAGGTCGCCCTGGGTCACCTTCACCCCGTCGGCCGACCCCTGGGTCGCCGCCGCCGAGGAGGAGCTGCGGGCCGCGGGCGGGATCGTCCTGCGCCTGGACGGCGAGGAGCTGCACGAGGCGGGCTGCCTGCACCGGGCGTTCGCCCGTGAGCTGGGCTTCCCCGGCTACTACGGGCACAACTGGGACGCCATGGTGGACTGCCTCGGCGACTGGCACGGGCCCGGCCACGGCAAGCAGGACGTCGCGGTGCTGATCGACGGCGCGGACCCGCTGCTGGGTGCGGAGTTCCTGGGCGTCTTCGTGTGGGCGCTGGCCGCCGGGGCCTGGCGGGCCAACTTCATGGTCGACGCCGACGGGGACCCGCACGAGGAGTCGTACGGCACGCCCTTCGCCCTGCACTTCGTCTTCCTGCTGGACCGCACCCCGCCCGAGGCGTTCGCCGGGGCGGTGGCGGCCGCCGATCCCGATCTGGCCGCGGCGGTGGTCGACGGGCGGCTGGTCGTGACGCTGACGGACGCGGAGTGGCCGGGCGGGGACCCCGTATGGCCGCCCGTCGCAGAGGTGACCGCGCTCAGTCCTCGCTGAGCGGCGGAGGCGGGGACGGGGACGGGGCGGTGGGCTGGTTCGGGCCCTGGTCCAGGAGGTCCGTCTCCTCGAAGACCAGCAGGGTGCGGGTGGAGAGCACCTCCGGGATGGCCTGGAGGCGGGTGAGGACCAGTTCGCGCAGGGTCCGGTTGTCCGGGGTGTGGACCAGCAGGAGGACGTCGAAATCCCCGCTGACCAGGGCGATGTGGGCCGCGCCCGGGAGCTCGCGCAGCTGCTCGCGCACCGTCCGCCAGGAGTTCTGGACGATCTTCAGGGTGATATAGGCGGAAGCGCCCTGACCTGCACGTTCGTGGTTCACGCGGGCCGTGAACCCGCGGATCACCCCGTCGTCGATCAGCCGGTTGATCCGGGCGTAGGCATTGGCCCGGGAGACGTGCACCTGCTCGGCCACCGACCGTATCGACGCACGGCCGTCCGCCTGGAGCAGCCGCATGATTGACCGGTCGATCGGATCCAGGGGGCGCGGCGGGACGGCCGGTACCGGTGTGGCCCCCGGGGCGCTCCCCGGCGGGACCGGTGCGGAGCCCGCTCCGGCCATTTGTTCATCCGGCATTGGCCACTGCCTCCCTCTCCTGGACGTCCTGCACCCATCCCAGGGGTCCGTCGCCACTTTGTCCACAGCCTGGAGCCGCCTGTAGCCAAATTGCGTCGACGACCGAACAATCGGTAGGTGAGGCGCCTCACACCCGGGGCGTCCCTGCCCGCTTCCCACGAGGAGGTGTACGCCGCCATGACGGTCCAAGAGCTGCCCGGTGCCGGTGCGTCCCACCGTGCCACCCCGCCGCCCGCCTGGAGGCCCCGTACGGAGGCCGCCCCGCTGCTTCCGGACCCCGAGCCCTACCGGGTGCTGGGCACCGAGGCGGCCGCCTCGCTCGACCCCGAGCTGATGCGCCGGTACTACGCCGAGCTGGTGCGCGGCCGCCGCTACAACGCGCAGGCCACCGCACTGACCCGGCAGGGCCGTCTCGCCGTGTACCCCTCCACCGTCGGGCAGGAGGCCGCCGAGATCGCGGCCGCCCTGGTCCTGGAGGAGCAGGACTGGCTCTTCCCGAGCTACCGGGACACCCTCGCGGCCGTGGCCCGCGGGCTGGACCCCGTACAGGCGCTGACGCTGCTGCGCGGCGACTGGCACACCGGGTACGACCCGCGCGAGCACCGGATCGCCCCCCTGTGCACCCCGCTCGCCACCCAGCTGCCGCACGCGGTGGGCCTGGCGCACGCCGCCCGCCTGCGCGGGGACGAGGTCGTCGCGCTGGCCATGGTCGGCGACGGCGGCACCAGCGAGGGCGACTTCCACGAGGCGCTGAACTTCGCGGCCGTCTGGCAGGCCCCGGTGGTCTTCCTGGTCCAGAACAACGGCTTCGCGATATCCGTCCCCCTCGCCAAGCAGACGGCCGCCCCGACCCTGGCCCACAAGGCAGTGGGCTACGGGATGCCCGGCCGGCTGGTCGACGGGAACGACGTCGCCGCCCTCCACGAGGTCCTCACGGAGGCCGTCCAGCGGGCGCGCGCCGGCGGCGGGCCGACCCTGATCGAGGCCGTCACGTACCGGATGGAGGCCCACACGAACGCCGACGACGCGACCCGCTACCGCTCGGACGCCGAGGTGGAGGCCTGGAAGGCGCACGATCCGGTGCAGCTGCTGGAGAACGAGCTGACCGCCCGCGGGATCCTGGACGAGCAGGGCATCCGGGAGGCCCGCGACGCCGCCGAGGCGATGGCGGCGGACCTCCGCGAGGGGATGAACGCCGACCCGGTCCTCGACCCGATGGACCTCTTCGCACACGTCTACGCGGAGCAGACCGGCCGGCTGCGCGAGCAGGCGGACCAGCTGCGCGCCGAACTGGAAGCCGAGGGCGACGCATGAGCACGGTGACCCGGCCCGGGGTCAAGCCCGCGACGATGGCCCAGGCGCTGACCCGGGCCATGCGCGACGCGATGGCCGAGGACCCGACCGTCCACGTCATGGGCGAGGACGTCGGCGCGCTCGGCGGGGTCTTCCGGATCACCGACGGGCTCGTGAAGGAGTTCGGCGAGGACCGCGTGACGGACACCCCGCTCGCCGAGGCCGGAATCCTCGGCGCGGCGGTGGGCATGGCCATGTACGGGCTCCGGCCGGTCGTGGAGATGCAGTTCGACGCGTTCGCGTACCCGGCCTTCGAGCAGCTCATCTCGCACGTCGCGAAGATGCGCAACCGCACCCGGGGCGCGATGCCGCTGCCGATCACCATCCGCGTGCCGTACGGCGGCGGCATCGGCGGTGTGGAGCACCACTGCGACTCCTCCGAGGCGTACTACACGGCCACCCCCGGCCTGCACGTGGTGACCCCGGCGACCGTCGAGGACGCGTACGGGCTGCTGCGCGCGTCCATCGCGAGCGACGACCCGGTGGTCTTCCTGGAGCCCAAGCGGCTCTACTGGTCGAAGGCGCAGTGGTCGCCCGAGGCCCCGGAGGCCGTCCCGGGCATCGGCAAGGCCCTGGTCCGGCGGACGGGTACGAGCGCGACCCTGATCACCTACGGTCCTTCGGTGCCGGTCTGCCTGGAGGCGGCCGAGGCGGCCCGCGAGGAGGGCTGGGACCTGGAGGTCGTCGACCTGCGCTCGCTGGTGCCCTTCGACGAGGAGACCGTCGTGGCCTCCGTGCGCCGGACGGGGCGGGCGGTCGTGGTCCACGAGGCGGCCGGCTTCGGCGGGCCCGGGGCGGAGATCGCCGCGCGGGTGACCGAGCGGTGCTTCCACCACCTGGAGGCGCCGGTGCTGCGGGTGACGGGCTTCGACATCCCGTATCCGCCGCCGATGCTGGAGAAGCACCACCTGCCGGGAGTGGACCGGATCCTGGACGCCGTGGCCCGGCTGCAGTGGGAGAACTGATGCCGCAGGTACTGGAGTTCAAGCTGCCCGACCTCGGTGAGGGGCTGACCGAGGCGGAGATCGTGCGCTGGCTGGTGGCCGTGGGCGACGTCGTCGAGATCGACCAGCCGGTGGTCGAGGTGGAGACCGCCAAGGCGATGGTCGAGGTGCCGTGCCCCTACGGGGGCGTGGTCACCGCGCGCTTCGGCGAGGAGGGTACGGAGCTTCCCGTGGGGGCTCCGCTGATCACCGTCGCGGTGGGGTCGGTGACGGAGCCCGCCCGGGCCGCGGAGGCCGAAGCCGAGGGCTCCGGCAACGTGCCCCGGCCCCTGATCGGTTACGGCACGGACCATTCGAGCCCAGCGCGTCGGCGACGGGTGCGACCCGTCACCGCCGCCGTGTCGGCTCCCGTCGCCGCGGTTCCGGCGGCTGCCCCGGCTCCGGCCGGGCCGGTGCCCGTCATCTCGCCGCTGGTGCGCAAGCTGGCCCGGGACAACGGCATCGACCTGCGGGCGCTGCGCGGGAGCGGGCCCGAGGGCCTGATCCTGCGCGCCGACGTGGAGGCGGCGCTCCGTCCGGCGGCCCCCGCGGCGGCTCCGGTTCCCGCGGCGGCGGTAGCCGTCGCCGCCCAGGGCGAGCGGATCCCCCTCAAGGGGCTGCGCGGCGCCGTGGCGGAGAAGCTGTCGCGCAGCCGGCGCGAGATCCCCGAGGCGACCTGCTGGGTCGACGCGGACGCCACCGAACTGATGGCGGCCCGGGCCGCGATGAACGCCGTGGACGGACCGAAGATCTCGGT
Organism: Streptomyces sp. NPDC004667; assembly: GCF_040609475.1. Classification (NCBI taxonomy): domain Bacteria; kingdom Bacillati; phylum Actinomycetota; class Actinomycetes; order Kitasatosporales; family Streptomycetaceae; genus Streptomyces; species Streptomyces sp. NPDC004667. The sequence continues at coordinate 76,377 of NZ_JBEXKC010000027.1, forward strand.
GCTCGCCCTGCTGGCCAGGATCTGCACGGCCGCGCTGGCCAAGTACCCCGAGCTGAACTCCACCGTGGACCTCGCGGCGAACGAGATCGTCCGGCTCCCGGCCGTACACCTCGGCTTCGCGGCCCAGACCGAGCGCGGGCTGATGGTCCCGGTCGTCCGGGACGCCCAGACGCGCAGCCCCGAGTCCCTGTCGGCGGAGTTCGCGCGCCTGACGGAGCTGGCTCGGGCGGGCAGGCTGACGCCGGCGGACCTCACCGGCGGCACGTTCACCCTGAACAACTACGGGGTGTTCGGGGTCGACGGCTCCACGCCGATCATCAACCACCCCGAGGCGGCGATGCTCGGAGTGGGCCGGATCATCCCGAAGCCGTGGGTGTACCGGGGTGAGCTGGCCGTGCGCCAGGTCGTCCAGCTGTCCCTGACGTTCGACCACCGGGTGTGCGACGGCGGAGCCGCGGGCGGGTTCCTGCGGTACGTGGCCGACTGCGTCGAGAACCCGGCGGTGCTCCTGAGGGAGCTGTAGGGACCACCCCCGTCCGCGTACCCGCCCGCTCCCCCGGGGTTCCACCCGGGGGAGCGGGCGGCCGTGCGTCAGGTCAGGGGTGGTGGGGTCCAGGCGGCGTGACGGAGGATCATGGCGACGGCGGCTCCCGAAGGGGCCAGGCGCAGGGCCGTGTCGCGGGCCGACACCGCGAGCGGGTGGGACAGGCGGTGGCCCAGCCGGCCGGCCCGGCGGGCCGCCTTGGCGACCGCCCCGGCGCGCGGCCGCCGCACGGCGTTGTAGCGGGCCAGGGCCCTCTCCGGGGTCGGCCCCGCGGCCAGTTCCGCCGCCAGCACCACCGCGTCCTCAAGGGCCTGGCACGCCCCCTGTCCGAGGTTCGGGGTCATGGCGTGCGCGGCGTCGCCGAGCAGTGCGACCCGCCCGACCGCGTACGAGGGCGGCGGGGTCACCAGCTCGTGGACGTCGTGGTGCAGGACGTCCTCGGGCCGGGTCGCCGCCAGGAGTTCGGGGACGGGCCGGTGCCAGCCTGCGAAGCGGCTCCCGAGGGCGGCGAGGGGGTCCGGGTGGCGCAGGCCCGGCGGAGCCGTCAGGACGGCGTGCCACTCGGCGCGGCCGTCCGCGAAGGCGATGTGCCCGAACTCCGCGCCCGGCCCCCAGGTCAGCTCGAAGTCGGAGTCCAGCGGCACCGGTCCGGCGGTGACGGCCCGCAGCACGGTCGAGCCGCTGTAGACCGGCCCCGGGTGCTCCGGGAACAGTTCCGCGCGGACCCCGCTGCGCACGCCGTCGGCGGCCACCAGCAGATCCGCGTCCCACTCGGCAGCCGAGGCCACCGTGCCGGTCCCGATCCGCAGGCATCCCGTCGGCAGGGCCTCGCGCAGCACCCGGTGGAGTTCCGCGCGCGGGATGCCGCACACCGGGGTGCCGAGGGCGCGTTCCAGGGCGGCGCCGTCCATACGGGCCAGCCACAGGCCCGCCGGGGTGCGGGTCCCGCCCGTGTACTGGGGGCGCGCGGCCGCCCTCACCGCCGGGCCCACCCCCAGCGCGTCCAGGGCCCGGACGCCGTTGGCGGCGAGCGAGATCCCGGCGCCGGCGTCCTCCAGTGCCGGGGACCGTTCCAGCACGGTCACCTCCCAGCCCGTGCGGTGCAGCCCGATCGCCGCCGCCAGCCCGCCGATGCCGCCGCCGATCACCAAGGCCTTCCGGCCCATGAGGCACCCCCTTCTCGCTTCTACACCTGTAGAAGCCCAGGGGTGCAGAGTACCGCCCTCTTTCTGCAGGTGTAGAAAGAGGGGGTGAGTGAAGAACGTCGCATCGTCCTGGCCGATGCCGCCATCGGGGTCCTGGCCGACCTGGGGATGCGCGGGCTGACCCACCGCGCCGTGGACCGGGCCGCCGGCCTGCCCCCGGGCACCACCTCGGCCTACCTGCGGACCCGGGCCGCCCTGCTGACCGCCCTCGTACGCCGCCTCGTGGACCGGGACCAGGCCGAACTCCAGTCCGCCGGAGAGCGGTTCCCCTTCCCGCGCACCCCCGCCGAGCTGACCGACGGGCTCGCCGCGCTGACCTCCGCCCGGCTCACGGGAGAGGGGCGACGGCGCTCCCTCGCGCGGTACGCGTGCGCTCTGGAGAGCGTCCGCGACCAGGAGCTGCGCGAGATCCTCGTTCCGCGTGAGAACGCCGGCCGGGACACCGTGCGGGCCTTCCTGGCCGCGCACGGGGTCCCGGACCCGGAGGGCCGCACCCTGGCCCTGCTCGCCTGCGTGGACGGTCTGGTCCTCGACCGCCTCCCCACCGGTGAGCAGGTGCCCCGTGAGGCGCTGGAGGGGCTGGTCGCGGCGGCTCTGCGCTGACCCCCGACGGGCGCAGGACGGGCGGGCCGTCAGGCGGTCAGGTCGTCAGCAGGATCTTGCCCACGTGGGCGCTGGACTCCAGGACGCGGTGGGCCTCGGCGGCCTCCCGCATCGGGTACGTCGCGTGCACCACCGGGCGGACGCGGCCCGAGGCGATCAGGGGCCACACGTGCTCCCGTACGGCGGCCACGATGGCCGCCTTCTCCTCCAGCGGCCGGGTCCGCAGAGAGGTCGCCGTGATCGCCGCCCGCTTGGCCAGCAGCGCACCCAGGTTCACCTCGGCCTTCACCCCGCCCTGGAGCCCGATGATCGCGAGGCGGCCGTTCACGGCCAGCGCGTCCAGGTTCCGCGCCAGGTACTTCGCGCCCATGATGTCCAGGATCACGTCCGCCCCGGCCCCGCCCGTCGCGGCCCGCAGTTCCTCCACGAAGTCCTGCTCGCGGTAGTCGACCAGGACGTCCGCGCCCAGCTCCGCGCAGCGCGCCAGCTTCTCCTTGCCGCCCGCCGTGACCGCCACCCGCGCCCCGACGGCCTTGCCCAGCTGGATCGCCATGGTGCCGATCCCGCTGGACCCGCCGTGCACCAGCAGGGTCTCGCCGGGACGCAGCCCGGCGACCATGAACACGTTGGACCACACGGTGCACACGACCTCGGGCAGCGCGGCGGCCGCCACCAGGTCGACGCCCGCGGGCACCGGCAGCAGCTGACCCACCGGGACGGCCACGCGCTCCGCGTACCCGCCGCCGACCAGCAGCGCGCACACCTCGTCGCCCACCGACCAGCCGGACACCCCCGGACCCAGGGCGACGATCCGCCCGGAACACTCCAGGCCCGGGTGGCGCGGGGCGCCGGGCGGAGGATCGTAGAACCCCTGCCGCTGAAGGACGTCGGCGCGGTTCACGGCGCTCGCCGCGACCTCGACGAGCACCTCCCCCTCGCCCGCCACCGGATCGGGTACCTCGGCCCAGACGAGGGCCTCGGGGCCGCCGGGCTGCTCGATCGTGATCGCATGCATGGCCCGGAATCTACGCGACCCGGCGCGCCCCGCCCAGTACGGTCCGGGCCGACGCCCCGGTCAGTCCGCCGGGCCGAGCGTGACGTGATGGGCCGTCGGGGGCACGGCGCGCACGATGGTGATCAGCCGGTCCGTCAGCTGGAGCGGGCTCGCGTGCGGGTCGTCGTAGGCGAGGAGCCGGTGCCCGCGCAGCACGCTGACCACCAGGTCCTCCGTCTCCCGTACCCCGCGCCCGACTTCGGCCTTCCGTACGGGCCGTTCGATCAGGTCCAGGCCGCTGCCCTGGTGGATCAGGTCCTCCATCACGGTGCCCGCGCTCGGACTCAGCACGGACAGGCCCAGGAGCCGCCCGGCCGCGCTGGCGCTGGTGATGACCGCGTCCGCGCCGGACTGCTTCAGCAGCGGGGCGTTCTCCTCCTCGCGGACCGCCGCGACGATCTTCGCCCCGCGGTTGAGCTGGCGGGCCGTCAGCGTCACCAGCACCGCCGTGTCGTCGCGCTGCGTGGCGATGACGATCTGACGGGCCTTCTGGACCTCGGCCCGCAGCAGGACGTCAGAGCGGGTCGCGTCGCCGACGACCCCCGTGAACCCCTCCGCGTTGGCGGTGTCGATCACCTTGGCGCTGGGGTCGACGATGACGATCTGCTCCTTCTGGAGGCCGGTCGCCAGCAGCGTCTGAAGGGCCGAGCGGCCCTTGGTGCCGAAGCCGACGACGACCGTGTGCTCGCGCAAGTTCTTCCTCCAGCGGCTCAGCCGCCACTCTTCGCGGGTGCGTTCCGTCAGCACCTCCAGCGTGGTGCCGACCAGGATGATCAGGAACAGCACGCGCAGCGGGGTGATCACCAGGATGTTGATCAGCCGCGCGCTGTCGCTGTACGGGACGATGTCGCCGTAGCCCGTCGTCGACAGGGTCACGGTCGCGTAGTAGAAGCAGTCGAGGAGGTCGACCGTCTCGTTGGCGTTGTCGTGGTAGCCGCCGCGGTCGAGCCAGACGATCAGGACCGTCAGGAACAGCACGCCCAGCGCCATCAGCAGCCGCTTCGCGACCTGCCGCAGCGGCTTCTCGACCACGCGTTTGGGGAGCTTGATCCGGCGCGCGGCGAGCTTCTCGTCGGCGCCCCGGGCCATGGCGTCGTCGCCGTGCAGTTTCACGTGAAACATCCTCCCGAGGCCCAGGGCAGGTCGAGGACCTCCACGTCCTGCCCGGACCGCGCGCCGTGCGGCGGTACGACGGCCAGTGCGTCGGCGGCGGCCACTCCGCGGAGCATCGCCGGGCCGTTGTAGTGCAGCGGTACGGCGTGCTCGTCGGTCAGCAGGACCGGAACCAGCCGGGTGTCGTACGGGTGGCCGTGCACGTCGCCCTCGATGGACACCGTGTACCGGGGCCGCTGGCGGCGGCCGGCGAGGGCCCGCAGCAGCGGCTCGGCGAGGGTCAGCAGCCCGGAGACCGCGGCCAGGGGATTGCCGGGCAGCCCGACCACGTGGCGGCCGTCCGCCCGGTCGCCCAGGCGGGCCAGCAGCATCGGATGGCCCGGCCGCACGGCCACCCCGTCGACGAGCAGCTCGGCCCCGGCGCGCTCCAGGACGGGGTGCACGTGGTCGACGGGGCCCGAGGCGGTGCCGCCGGTGGTGACGACCAGGTCCGCGGTGGACCCGGTGACCGCGGCGAGCAGGGCCTCGGCCCCGTCCGGGTCGTCGCCGAGCCGGCGCGTGCCGATGACCTCGGCGCCGAGCCGGGTCAGCCACGGCCCGAGCATGGGGCTGAGGGCGTCCCGGATCAGGCCGTCGTGGGGAAGGCCCTCGGTGAGGAGCTCGTCGCCCAGCACCAGGACCTCGACCCGGGGGCGGGGCCGGGTGAGGAGTTCGTCGTACCCGGCGGCCGCGGCGAGGCCGAGGACGGCCGGGGTGACGAGGGAGCCCGCGGGCAGCAGCAGGTCGCCGGAGCGGCATTCCTGGCCGCGCGGGCGGATGTCCTGTCCGGTGCTGACGGGCCGGGCGGGGTACAGCTGGGTGCCGGACTCGCGGGCGTGCTCGCTGCGGATGACGGCGCTGGTGTCGGAGGGGATCCGGGCGCCCGTGGCGATCCGTACGGCCTCGCCGTCGGCGAGGGGGGCGGGCGGCTCGGCTCCGGCCAGGACCCCCTCGCCGGGGCGGATGGTCCAGGGGCCGGGTCCGGCGACGGCCCAGCCGTCCATGGCGGAGGTGTCGAAGGACGGCAGGTCGCCGAGGGCGTCGAGGGGCGCGGCCAGCACCTCGCCGTGCGCCTCCGCGAGGGCGACCCGGTGCGTGCGGGCCCGGACGCCCGTGCCGGCCCGGGCGGCGGTCTCCCGGGCGCGCTGCCAGGGCGCGGCGCGGTGGCCGCCGCCGTCGGGAGTGCGGCTGACCAGTGCGAGGGCCTCGTCCAGGGCGTTGTCGGCGTCGGTACGGGTCATCCGGAGCCGGTCTCCTCGGGGTGTGGGGGCTGGGCCTCGGCGGCCCAGCGCAGGGCCAGTTCGGCGGCCTTGCGGGAGGCTTCGGCCACGGCCTGGGCGGGGTCGGCGCCCGCGGCCTCCGCGCGCGCGGCCGCGTAGCCGACCAGGAAGGTCGTCAGCGGGGCGGCGGGGCGGGCGACGCCGTGGGCGGCGTCACGGGCGACGTCGAGCAGGGTGGTGATGTCGACGTCGACGTCGATGCCGAGTTCGTTCTTGGCGGCGGTGATCCATTGCTCCAGCACGCTTCCATGCTCCCTGATCCGGGCACGGGCCGCCGCCAGGTCTTCCCAGGTGTCGCAGTCGAAGGAGGCGAGGGGGTCGGCCGCGGCGACGGTGGTCAGCCGCAGCTCGGCGGTGAGCGCGCGCAGCGGGAGTCCGCCGAGCCGGCCGTGCTCGGCGGCGAGCAGGGCCGCCTCGCGGCGCAGCGGTTCGGCGCGGTACGCGGCGACCAGGGGCTGGTCGCGGCCCTCGGGGTCCCTCAGCAGGGCCCCGTCGCCGGGGCCGGCGGACGCGGCGGCGAGCAGGGTCCGGACGGTGTCCCGGTCGAGGAAGGGCAGGTCGGCGGAGAGCACGAGGACCAGCTCGGCGGTGGTGGCCCGCAGCCCGGCGTCCAGCGCGGCCACGGGGCCGCCGCCGGGCGGGTCCTCCAGGGCCCAGCGGACGGGCCGTGCGGTGGGCCTGCGGGTGCCGACCACGACGGTGGCGGTGGCGTCCGCGCAGGCGGCCAGGACGCGGTCGAGGAGGGAACGGCCGCCGACGGGGAGGGAGGGCTTGTCGGCCCCGCCGAGCCGCCGGGCGGCGCCGCCGGCCAGGACGATGGCGTCGTAGGTCATGCCCTTGAGTATGGGGGTGTGGTGTCTGCCGTGCGGGGGCCCGCTTACCCGGGCCTTAACCGGGGCGCCCGGTGCCGTCCGTTCCGCTGCGCGGCCCCTCCCCGCCCCACCCTTCGCCCGTTCCCCGGGGCTGCACCCCGGACCTCCTTGGGGCTGCGCCCCGGACCCCTTTGGGGCTGCGCCCCGGACCCGCTCGGGGCTGTGCCCCGGGCCCGCTTGGGGCTGCGCCCCGGGCGCCCGTTCAAGGCGTTGGGGTCGGGGACGGCAAAAGGGCCGGAACGGTGAGTCGTTCCGGCCCCGTTGGGGGTGGTTACAGGTACGGGCCCGAGCGGATCGCTCCGTGGGGGCCTTCCTCGTCCTCGTCGTGCGAGGCGCCCGCCGGCAGTGCGCGCCGCATCTGCTCCAACTGGGCCCGCGCCGCCATCTGCTGAGCGAACAGGGCCGTCTGGATCCCGTGGAAGAGACCCTCCAGCCAGCCCACCAACTGCGCCTGGGCGATCCGCAGTTCCGCCTCGGACGGAATCGCCTCCTCCGTGAAGGGGAGGGACAGGCGCTCCAGTTCCTCGACCAGCTCCGGGGCGAGGCCGTCCTCGAGTTCCTTCACCGAGGCGGCGTGGATGTCCTTGAGCCGGACCCGGCTCGCCTCGTCGAGGGGTGCGGCGCGCACCTCTTCCAGGAGTTGTTTGATCATGCTGCCGATCCGCATGACCTTGGCAGGCTGTTCGACCATCTCCGTCACCGGGACCTCGCGCGACTCGTCATCGGCGCCGCCGACCGCCGTCCCGTCCTGTCCCACGATCAGGACGTGCGGGGGACTGTCCTGCGACCGTTCACTCCTCGGCATCTCCATGCCGTCATTCTCTCGCACACCGTCTTACTCACACGGTGTGCCCCCGTACGGGCGTGATCCACCCTGTACGGGGGCCGCAACCTCAGCCCGCCGCCCGGCGGGCCAGTGCGCCGTTCGAACGGGTCACCAGGGCCGCCAGGAGGGCCGCGCCGAGCGGGACCAGGACGAGCAGTCCGGCGATGGTGTCCCACGGCACCGAGATCGGCACGTAGATCTCGGCGTCGCGCGCCGTGGCGTAGCCCAGCTCCAGGCCGTGCTCGACCAGGCGCCGCTGCTCGTTCTCCTGGGTGAGCCGGAGGCCGACGGCCGGCAGGATGCCCGCCGCGGCGCCGAGCACCACGCCCATCAGGGCGACCACCCCGCACTGGAAGCCGCTGAGCGTGCGCCGCACCCGCGGGGCCGCGCCGACCGCGGCCAGCGTCTTCAGGTCGGCCTCGGAGTCCGCCTGGGCCAGGCCGGTGGCGATGCCGGCCGCGCCGATGGTGACCAGGCCCGCGAAGACGCTGAGCGCGAGGACACCCACCGTGCTCTGCCCCTGGTAACCCGTCTCGATCCTGACCTGGGCGTCGGCGCCCAACCGGTCGATGTCCCCGTCGAGCCGCTGCCGCTGCTCGCCGGTGGCCTTCCCGTCGAGGGTGAAGTACGAGCCCACGGGGGCGGTGGCGATGCCGGCCCCCTTGGCGGCGGCGGGCGGGACCACCAGGCGCACGCCCCAGGCGTTCGTTCCGGCCGGGGCCGTGTGGACCGTGAGCCGCTTGTCCTCACCGGGCGGATCGGCGCGCTTCTCGAGGGCCGCGTCGGCCGCCACCGGGTCGGTGACGATCCGCAGGGTGACCTTGCCGTCCTTGACGATGCGCGGGTCGAAGGCCACGGCCCGGCCGTCCTTCAGCGCCGTCACGGACCCGGGGTCGGTGACCGCCAGCACGGACATCAGCTTCTCGTCGGCGACGACGGTCTCGGGGAGGTGGTTGAACTCCGGTATCGCGCAGCGCGGGTCCTGCCGCAGCCGCTTGGCCTCGTCCGGGGGGAAGGAGGCGGGCCCGTGTTCGGCCTCGTTGAGCGGGCAACGCTGTTCCTTCGGGGTGATGACCTCGACCCGGCCGCAGCCCGGTTCGTCGGAGCCCCGGGAGCAGCCCGGGTTGCCGACGACGAGCCGCTGCGCATCGGCCCGTACGGCCAGCGGCAGGTCCTTCGAGAGGGTGTCGCGCAGGGCCGGTACGTCCTTGTGGCCGCGGTTGTCACTGGCCATCAGGTAGCCGGATCCGGAGGGGAGTTCGGCGGTGTACTCGTGGCGGGCCTGGACGTCCTTGCTGTGCTGGTACGTGGAGACGGCCACGGTTCCGGCGACGGCGGCCAGGACGGCCGCCACGGCGGGTGCCGTACGCCCCCGGTTGCGGACGGCGTCGCGCAGGGCGAGCCGGGGCGACAGCGGCAGCAGCCTGCCGAGCCGTCCGAAGAGCCCGACCAGCACCGGGGTGAGGGCGACGACGCCCAGTTCGGCGAGGGCGCTGCCGCCCGAGACGAAGGTGGGGCTGACCCGGTACTCGGCGCCGTAGAGGGCGATCGTGACGCCGGCGGCGATGGCGAGCAGGCCGAGGACGGGCAGCACCCGGCCGGCCCGGCGGACGCCGCGGCGGCCGGTGAGGGAGGCCAGGACGGTCTGCCGGGAGGCGGTGACGGCGGGGGCGATCGCGGAGAGCAGGCCGGTCAGCACGGCGAGCAGGGCGATGCCGAGGAGCTCCGCCGGGCGGACGCCGAAGCCGCCGAACCGGCTGCCGATCTGCTCTTCGAGCACCGGCCGCAGCCCGAGGGTCAGGGCCGTGCCGATCGCGGTGCCGAGGAGGGCCGCGGCGGCGCCGATCACCAGGCCGCCGGAGAGGACGACGGCGCGGATGTGCCGTCGGTCGCCGCCGTTGGCGCCGACCAGGCCCAGCTGGCGGCGCGAGCGCCGGGCTCCGACCGCGAAGGCGGGTCCGGCGAGCAGGCAGATCTCCAGCATGGTCAGGGCCACGACGGTGGCCAGGACGGCCCGCTCGGTGACCCTGCCCCCGTCGCCGTCCTCGGTGTAGCGGTCCTTGGGCTCCTGCTTGAACAGGGGGACTTCGGAGTCGGCGGGCGGGCGCAGGGTCACGGCACGGGAGTTGACCAGGGCGCCCTTGGCGTTGGCCGCCGTGACCGCGTTCCACGTGAAACCTTCGCCGCCGATGGAGACGAGGTAGGAGGTGTAGGTGTGGAGCCCGGTCCCGGAGTCGGCCCGCAGGGCCCGGTCCAGCGGGGCGAACAAGGTCCCGGGGAGGGCCAGGAGTTCGGCGCGCCGCAGCTCGGACGGGAGCTCGTAGGCGCCCACGATGCGGTAGGAGGAGGGGGAGCCGCGCGGGGTGGCCGCGGAGCCGACGTGCAGCCCGGACTCCTTCAGGAAGGCGCTGGTGGCGATGACCTCGCCGGGCCCCTGCGGCAGCCGGCCGCGGTCGAGCGTGATCAGGCCGCGGGTCAGCGGGTTGTGCACGTCCAGTTCGCGCAGTTCGGTCTGGAGCAGCCCGTGGACGGTGTGCACCTTGATGCTGCCCTTGCCGTCCTCGGCGACCTGGGCTCCGGCCGGGATCGCGGCCTTCAGCGTGGACTGCTTCTTCTCCGGGTCGGGCCGGTACTTGTCGTAGCCGCCGACGGGCGCGTAGTGCTCGCCGTCGGGGTGCTGGAGGATCGGGCCGTCGAGGCCGGTCTCCGAGAACCGGGCGTCGGCGGCGCCGATCTGACGGGCCAGCCGCTGCTCGGTGGTCAGCTCGGAGCTGCGCAGGGTGAGGTCGGCGGCGCTCACTCCGACGATCGGCAGGGCGATCATCGACAGCACCAGGACGCTGCGGCCCTTGGCGCGCCAGGCGTCGCGGCGGGCGATGCGCAGGGCCGCGACCCAGGGGTGGTACCAGGAGCCGAACAGTGAGCTCACAGGCCGGCCGCCCGCCCGGAGAGCAGCGAATCGGCCTGGCTGCGCAGGGTTTCGTCGACGACGCTGCCGTCGCGCAGGAAGACGACCCGGTCGGCCCAGGCGGCGAACCGGGGTTCGTGCGTGACGAGGATCCCGGCGGCGCCCGCGTCGCAGCGGGAGCGCAGCAGCGCGAGGACGGATTCGCCGGTCTCGGAGTCGAGGGCGCCGGTGGGTTCGTCGGCGAGGACCAGGCGGCGGTCGCCGACCAGGGCGCGGGCGAGGGCGACGCGCTGCTGCTGGCCGCCGGACATCTCGTCGGGGAAGCGTTCGGCGAGGGGGCGCAGGCCGATCTCGTCCAGGGCGGCGAGGGCGGCGGCGCGGGCCTTGCGGGCGGAGGTGCCGTCGAGTTCGAGGGGCAGGGCCACGTTCTCGGCGGCGGTGAGGGCCGGGATGAGGTTGTAGTCCTGGAAGACGTAGCCGATGCTGCGGCGGCGCAGGGCGGCGAGCTGCCGGCGCCCCGCGGTGGTGATGTCCACGCCTTCGACGATGACGTGGCCGCTGGTGGGGGTGTCGAGCCCGCCCGCGAGGGTGAGCAGGGTGGACTTCCCCGAGCCGGAGGGGCCCATGACGGCGACGAGTTCTCCGGCGTGGACGCTCAGGTCGATGCCGCGCAGGGCGTGCACCTCGGTGGCGCCGCTGCCGTGGGTGCGGACGAGCCGGTCGAGCTGGAGTACGGGCCGGTCCGCGGACCGGGGTGCGGTGTGGCCCCCGGTCCGGGGTATGGCGTGGGAACGGTGCTGGTCGGGCATGAGGGATCCCCCTGGGAGGGTGGTCAGCCGCGCCGCGTACGGGCGCTGCGGGGCCGGACGGCGGTGGCGTCTGCGGTGGCGTCTGCGGCGGGGTCGGCGGTCCGGGGCGCGTCCGGGGCGGCCGGCGGCGCGGGCTCGGCGGCGGCGCGGGCGGCCAGCCGGACCAGCCGGGACTCGGAGTGGTCGAGCCAGCGGGCCTCGGCCTCGGTCTGGAAGATGAGCTGTTCCAGGACCAGCAGCCAGGCCAGGTCGTCGCGTTCGTCGGAGCGGCCGCTCTCGATGGCGGTGACGGCCTGGGCCTTGAGCCGGGTGTAGTCCTGCATCGCCTTGATGGTGGCGTGCCGTTGGGACTGGATGACGGCGCGGATGTCCACGCCGGGGGCGCCCACGGCCATGGCGAGCTTGATGGAGAGCTCGTCGCGGGGCGGGTTGGTGCGGTCGACCGGGCGCTCGTACCACTCGCGGAGTTCGGCGCGGCCGGTGTCGGTGATGGCGTAGAGGGTGTGCCCGGCGGTGTCCTCGCCGCCGGGGGCGACGAGCCCGTCCCGTTCCAGGCGGCCGAGGGTCGTGTACACCTGCCCGACGTTGAGCGGCCAGGTGGAGCCGGTGCGGGATTCGAATTCGGAACGCAGCTGGGACCCGTAGCGGGGGCCCCGTTCCAGTAGGGCGAGAAGCCCGTGACGGATCGACATACTGAGTATGTATACCGTGGCATACCCAGTATGTATACCCGGTATGGTCCGCGTGGTCCCGTCGGTGCCTCCTGGTGGTGCCCCGGTCAGCGCCCCTGGCGCAGCCGCACGCCCATGTATCCGAGGCCCAGTCCCATCAGGGCCAGCCCGGTGCCGAGCGGCAGCATGTGCGCGGCCAGGTCGGCGGCCCGTCCGTTGGGTTCCGCGCCGACCGCGGCGGCCGCCGAGGGGTCGCTCGGGGCGGGGCTGCGGGGGGAGTTCCGGGCGGGGCTCCGGGCGGGCTTAGCGGTGGCGCCCGGGGTGGTGCCCGGGGTGGTGCCCGGGGTGGCGCCCGGGGGTACGTGGGCGGACGGGGCCGGATCCGGGTTCTGGGACCTCGGGCGGGCCGGGTGCACCGCGTGGGGGGCGGCGGCGAACTCGGCGGCGGGGGGTTCCTCGGGGGGCCTGCCGGGGTGCTCCCGGCCGACGCCGGCCGCACTGCCGGCGAGCTCCTCGTAGGCCTCTTCCGGTACTTCGGCCACCACGGAGGCCGCCTTGGCCCCAGCCGCCGTCGCGGCGAGGGCCGCGGGGGCGCGGGCGGGGGGCGGCGCTCCCGCGGGCGCGGCGGCCAGCAGTGCGGCCCCGGCCAGCAGGGCCCCGGCGGTCCAGCGCGGCGCGCGCGGGCGTCGAGTCACGGGGAGCCCCTCCCCTTCCGTGCGGCCGGGACGCGGGGACGCCGGGGCGGCGGGACCGAGGCGTCGGAATCGAGGCGTCGGAATGACGTCCTTAGATTTGCATAATGGGGCAAACCTGGCATCCCGGGCGGTCCGTGAGGGTGGCCCGGGGCGGAGCTCAGTCCTTCGGCGGTGCCTCGGCGCCAGGACCTGGGCCCTGGCGCAAGGGGCTGGCGGGCGAGGCGGCCCCGCGCAGCTGCCGGTAGCCGTGGTCGTCCAAGGCCGCGGCCTCCACGCCCGCGCGGGAGATGCCCCGGGCGTCGTCCGGCGAGGGGGGCCGGCTCCGGCTGCTGCCCGAACCGTTGGCGTTCAGGCGCCACTGCCGGTAGCGGGTGTGCCCGGCGGCGTCGGGCGTGTGGAGGCGCACGCCCGCGAGTCGTCGGCGGCGGCCACGGCCACGGCCACGGCCGAGACGGTCAGGGAACGGGAGACGGTGGGCACGGTGGGCAAGGGTTCCTCCATCGTGTGGTGGAGGAACCCTCCCGTGACCGGGGTCCCGGCGCGCGCGGGGCGTACGGCCCCGTCCCGGGGCGCGCGCCCGCGCCGAGCCCGAGCAGCCCGGGCGCTCCCGGCGCGTCCCGGGGAGCACGGCCGCGGGACGCCCCGCGGGACGTCCTACTGCGGGTCGCCGGTGGAGACGACCAGGGTGAACTCCGTCCCGTCCTTGGCGACGTCCGAGTTCGCCGCGGGCAGCTGCTCCAGGACGGTGTCCTGCCCGTAGACCGCCTCGTCACGGTTCTGGATGACGAACCTCCAGCCCGCGGCCTGGATGCACTCCTTGACCGAGCGCAGGTTCTTGTAGCGGAAGTCCGGTGCCACGACCTTCGAGGCGTCCTTGTAGGACTTCGTGGGGCTCTTGCACTTCTCCAGGTCGATCGTGCGCGAGGTGTCCGGCCCCTTGTGGCCCGCCGCCGCGGGAGCGGACGCGGACGCCGACGTGCCCGGCGCGGCCGTGTCGCCGTCGCCCTCGTCGCCGCCGCCCATGTTCAGCACCGCGATCAGGCCGCCGATGGCCAGCAGGGCCACCGCGATCGCCCCGACCACCACCGGGGTGTTCCGCTTCCCGCCGCCCGACGAGGAGCCCGACGGGGCGGGCGCCGGGGAGGGGGAGATGGTGAACGGCGGCGGGGTCTGCGGGGCGTACTGCTGCTGCGGCGCCGGGGTGTGGGGGTACGCGTAGCCGCCCTGCGTGTGCTGCTGCGGCGGGGGCGTCGGCGCGTACGGGGACGGCGGCGGGGTCTGCGCGCCCGGGTACGGCTGCTGGAGCGACTGCGCCGGCGGTGCCTGGAACCCGGAGTCCACCGGCGGGAACACCGCCGAGCTCACGCCCGCCCCGCTGCCGCCCGGGCCGGCGCCCGGGACGATGACCGGAGCCCCGGTCTGTCCGGCCGACATGATCCGCGAGATCTCGTCCCGCATGGCCGCGGCCGTCGGGAAGCGCTCGTTCGGGTTCTTCTTCAGGGCCCGCGCCACCAGGGCGTCCATGGCCGGGGTGATCGAGCGGTTGATGCTCGACGGAGCCACCGGCTCCTCCTGGACGTGCGCGTACGCGATCGCCAGCGGGGAGTCCGCCTCGAACGGGATCCGGCCCGTCAGCAGCTGGAACAGCATGATGCCGACCGAATACAGGTCGGACCGGGCGTCCACGCCCCGCCCCAGCGCCTGTTCCGGCGAGAGGTACTGCGGGGTGCCGACGACCATGCCGGTCTGCGTCATCGAGGTGACCCCCGACTGCATGGCCCGCGCGATGCCGAAGTCCATGACCTTGACCACGCCGCGCTTGGTCATCATCACGTTGCCGGGCTTGATGTCGCGGTGGACCAGGCCCATCTCGTGGCTGGTCTCCAGCGCGGCCAGCACGTCGGCCGTCACCTTCAGGGCCTTGTCGGCCGGCATCGCCCCGTACTGGTGGACGTCCGCGTCGAGGACGGAGCCGAGCGGCTGCCCCTCCACGTACTCCATGACGATGTACGGCATGACCGTGCCGTCGGCGCCGGAGGAGCCGAACGTCACCTCGCCCTCGCCGGTGTCGAAGACCGAGACGATATTGGTGTGCGACAGTTTCGCAACAGCCTGCGCCTCACGCCGGAAGCGCTCGCGGAAGGAGGCTTCGCGCCCGAGTTCGCTGTGCAAGGTCTTGATGGCGACCTGGCGGTCGAGCGCGGAGTCGTACGCGAGGTAGACCGAGGCCATGCCCCCCTCGCCCAGCAAATCCCTTAGCTGGTAACGGCCACCGGCCAGGGAACCGCCTGCGTACCGGCCCTGTGTGCCGTCCTGGCTCATGACTGTTGCTTCCCCTCGAGCTGTGTCCCTACGCGTCTGGCTGAGCGCATGTCGCGCCCAGTCTGCCGGAGGGCAAGCACACGTCAAGCCGGTGCCCGCTGCGTGACCATGGGGCCACAGGGTGTCTGTGTCCGAACGGTGACCGGTTCGGAGGCTGTAGCGTTCATCGGAGCACCCGATGAGGACCCACCGCTAGTGCGGACGAGAGAGACGACGGCGAGGACTGATGGCACCCGAACCCGAGGGAAACGGCGCCGGGATGGCCGACGGTCCTGAGCACTGGGGCGCCGGCGGCCTGGTGGGCGACGGACGTTACCGTCTCACCCACCGACTGGGCCGCGGCGGCATGGCGGAGGTCTTCGCCGCCGAGGACGTGCGGCTGGGCCGCACCGTGGCCGTGAAGCTGCTGCGCGCGGACCTCGCCGAGGACCCGGTCTCCAAGGCCCGCTTCACGCGTGAGGCACAGTCGGTCGCCGGACTGAACCACCACGCGGTGGTCGCCGTGTACGACTCGGGCGAGGACCAGGTCGGCCCGAACGTCGTCCCCTACATCGTGATGGAGCTCGTCGAGGGCCGCACCATCCGGGACCTGCTGATCAGCGCCGAGGCCCCCGGGCCCGAGCAGGCGCTCATCATCGTCTCCGGCGTGCTGGAGGCGCTGGCGTACTCGCACCAGCACGGCATCGTGCACCGCGACATCAAGCCCGCCAACGTCATCATCACCAACACCGGCGCGGTGAAGGTGATGGACTTCGGCATCGCCCGCGCCCTGCACGGCGCGCAGTCGACGATGACCCAGACCGGCATGGTCATGGGCACCCCGCAGTACCTGTCGCCGGAACAGGCCCTCGGCAAGGCCGTGGACCACCGCAGCGACCTGTACGCGACCGGCTGCCTGCTCTACGAACTCCTCGCGCTGCGGCCCCCCTTCACCGGCGAGACCCCGCTGTCGGTGGTCTACCAGCACGTCCAGGACGCGCCGGTGCCGCCGTCGCAGCTGCCCGAGGGCCACTCGATCCCGCAGGAACTCGACGGCCTGGTCATGCGGTCGCTGGCCAAGGACCCGGACGACCGCTTCCAGAGCGCCGAGGAGATGCGCGGGCTCGTCCAGTACGCGCTCCAGATGCTCCAGGACCAGGGGCCGAACACCGGCACCTGGAACACCGGCCCCGTCACCATGTCGCTCCCGCACGGCCAGCCGGGCGGCGCGGCCACCACGGCCATGCCCGCGGGCGGCAACGGCGGCCCGCGTCCGCAGTACAACGCGCACGCCACGACCTCGCAGTTCCAGCAGCCGATGGTGCCCCCGCTCAACCCCGACGACGGCACCGCCTTCCCCGGCGGCGGCGGTCACGGCGGTCACGGCGGTCCGGGCAACGGCCACGGCGGGTACAACGGCTACGACGGCGGCTACGACGGCCGTCGCGGCGGCCGGTGGAAGATGTGGGTGTTCGCGCTGCTCGCGGTCCTCGCGATCGCCGGCGGTGTCGCGTACGCGGTGAAGACCGTGGGCAACACCGGCAAGGGCGACGGCGGGAAGCCGGGCACCAGCCAGAGCTCCCCGGGCACCACGCAGAGCAGCCCGAACTCGACGCCGGACACCCCGTCGAACCCGCCGAGCACCGACTCCGGCGGTACGCGCGAGGAGACGTTCACGCCGACGCCGACCCGCACCAAGTACACGCCGACCACCAACCCGACGTCGTCCTCCGCGACCACCCCGCCGCCGGACACGAAGTCCCCGACGGCCCCGCAGACGACGCCGCCGACCAAGCCGCCGACGACGCCCCCGAAGACGGTGCCGCCCACCACCGGTGGCGGCGAGAACCCGGCCGGCGAACCGCAGTAACCGCGCGATCGGATGTACGCAAAAAGGCCCGGCGGGAATTCACCCGCCGGGCCTTTTTTACGTGAATGCGCTGATCAGAGCATGTGCTGGTACTGCCGGTCCCGCTGAGGCCGCCGGTCCCGGCCGTCCGGACGTCCCGCCAGGGTGTGCACGGTGACGAACTGGGGCTCGATGCGCATGTAGACGGGGTCGAACACCGCGCCGTCCGCGAAATGCGGTGCTGGACCGAATAGTTCCAGTTCCGCGGTGGTCGGTTCGACGATCCGTGCGGTCCCGGTGAACTGCACCGACCAAAGGTGCGGGTCCGGGGAATTGGAGTTGTCCGCCCCGTACGAGACGACACTGCCGTTGCACGCCTGGTGGTAGCCGAATCCGGCGTGCATTCTCAGCACGACCTCGCCGCCCACCACGATGTGGCGGGCCAGGGCGAGGAAGGGCAGCGCGCGCATGCTCGTGGCGACCCGGCCGTAGGGCACACGGTGCAGCAGTTCGATGGCGTGGAGTTCCTCCGGTGACATGGGGACCACTCTCCGGCACCGACCGGACGTCGGGGAAGAGGATCCAGCCCCGATGATCGGGGACGTTCGTCCCGAATGACACGGTCCGCCCCGTGGCACCGCACCTCCGCCGCCCGCCGCCGGCTCGAAGGACGGTCGGGCCGCGCCGGAGGAACGCCGGAGGCCGGCGGCTCGAAGGACGGTCGGGCCGTGCCGGAGGCCAGGGCTCCTCCGCCCGGAAGTCCGCCGGAGGCTAGCGCTTCTCCGCCTGGAGGCGCGCCACGTACGCGGCGGCCTGGGAACGGCGCTCCATCCCCAGCTTCGACAGCAGGCTGGAGACGTAGTTCTTGATGGTCTTCTCCGCGAGGTGCAGCCGCTCCCCGATGACGCGGTTCGTCAGGCCCTCGCCGATCAGGTCGAGGATCTTGCGCTCCTGCTCGGTGAGGTTCGAGAGGCGGTCGTCGCCCTTGCCGTTCTTGCCGTCGCGCAGCCGCTCCAGCACCCGCGCGGTCGCGACCGGGTCCAGCAGCGACTTGCCGGCCGCCACGTCCCGTACGGCGCTGAGCAGCTCGTTCCCCCGGATGGCCTTCAGGACGTAACCCGAGGCACCGGCCATGATCGCGTCGAAGAGGGCCTCGTCATCGGCGAACGAGGTCAGCATCAGGCACTTGATGTCCTCGTCCTGGGAGCGCACCTCGCGGCAGACCTCGACCCCGCTGCCGTCCGGGAGCCGTACGTCGAGAACGGCCACGTCGGGGCGGGTGGCCGGGATGCGCACGAGCGCGTCCGCGGCGGTGCCGGCCTCACCGACGATCTCGATGTCGTCTTCCACCGACAAGAGCTCATGAACACCCCGGCGTACCACTTCGTGGTCGTCCAGGAGGAATACCTTGATTTTTCCGTCTTCGCGCACAAAGTCATCTTCACACACTCACCTCTTCCCTGAAGGGGTTACCCGGGATAACGTGCCGTTGTTCCGGCCCCCTGCAAGGCTGTGACCAGTCGTTGTTCCCACAGCCGCCGATTTACTTGGATATCCAAGCAAAATGCCAGGTCAAGTGGGGTTTCGCAGTTATGCGACGCACTGGGTAACGTGCATTGCGCAGGGCACTCGCCGGGGCACCTGTCACGCCTGAATCCCGTACGTGCCGTGCACCCACCCCGTGCGCGGGTACGGATACAGGTGAGCCGCACTGGTCCCCGGAGAACCCGGGTGCCGGACCGACGGAGGAGCACACGTGACCGTGGAGAGCACTGCCGCGCGCAAGCCGCGACGCAGCAGCGGCACCAAGCGGGCGGCCGGCGCGGCGAGCGCCCGCAAGACCGCCGCTGCCACCGCACAGCCGCACGACGCCGAACCTCAGCTCGTACAGCTGCTGACGCCCGAAGGCGAACGGATCGACGCCGGGGACCACCCCGACGTCGCCGAGTTCGCGCCCTTCGTCGCGGACATCACCACCGAGGACCTGCGCGGGCTCTACCGCGACATGGTCCTGACCCGCCGCTTCGACGGTGAGGCGACCGCTCTCCAGCGCCAGGGCGAGCTGGGCCTGTGGGCCTCGCTGCTCGGCCAGGAGGCCGCGCAGATCGGCTCCGGCCGGGCCCTGCGCGACGACGACTACGTCTTCCCGACCTACCGCGAGCACGGTGTGGCCTGGTGCCGGGGCGTCGACCCGACGAACCTGCTCGGCATGTTCCGCGGCGTGAACCACGGCGGCTGGGACCCGAACACCAACAACTTCCACCTGTACACGATCGTGATCGGCTCGCAGACGCTGCACGCGACCGGCTACGCCATGGGCGTGGCCAAGGACGGCGCCGATTCCGCGGTCATCGCGTACTTCGGCGACGGCGCGTCCAGCCAGGGCGACGTCATGGAGGCCTTCAACTTCTCCGCCGTGTACAACTCGCCCGTAGTGTTCTTCTGCCAGAACAACCAGTGGGCGATCTCCGAGCCGACCGAGCGCCAGATGCGCGTGCCGCTCTACCAGCGCGCGCAGGGCTTCGGCTTCCCCGGCATCCGCGTCGACGGCAACGACGTCCTCGCCTGCCTCGCGGTCACCCGCTGGGCCCTGGAGCGGGCCCGCCGTGGCGAGGGTCCGACCCTGGTCGAGGCGTTCACGTACCGCATGGGCGCGCACACCACCTCCGACGACCCGACCAAGTACCGGCGGGACGAGGAGACGGCGGCCTGGGAGTCCAAGGACCCGATCCTGCGCCTGAAGGCCCACCTGCTCGCCTCCGGCGGCGCCGACGAGGCCTTCTTCGAGGAGCTGGAGGCCGAGAGCGAGACGCTCGGCAAGCGCGTCCGCGAGGTCGTGCGCTCCATGCCCGACCCCGACACCATGGCGATCTTCGAGAACGTCTACGCGGACGGGCACGCGCTCGTCGACGAGGAGCGCGCGCAGTTCGCCGCCTACCTCGCGTCCTTCGAGGGTGGGGAGTGACCACCATGGCCATCGAGAAGATGTCGATCGCGAAGGCGCTCAACGAGTCGCTGCGCAAAGCCATGGAGACGGACCCCAAGGTCCTGATCATGGGTGAGGACGTCGGCAAGCTGGGCGGTGTCTTCCGCATCACCGACGGACTCCAGAAGGACTTCGGCGAGGAGCGGGTCATCGACACCCCGCTCGCCGAGTCGGGCATCGTCGGCACCGCCATCGGCCTGGCCCTGCGCGGGTACCGGCCGGTCGTGGAGATCCAGTTCGACGGTTTCGTCTTCCCCGCGTACGACCAGATCGTCACGCAGCTCGCGAAGATGCACGCACGCGCCCTCGGCAAGATCAAGCTGCCGGTCGTCGTCCGCATCCCCTACGCCGGCGGCATCGGCGCGGTCGAGCACCACAGCGAGTCCCCGGAGGCGCTCTTCGCGCACGTCCCGGGCCTGAAGGTGGTCTCGCCGTCCAACGCCAGCGACGCGTACTGGATGCTCCAGCAGGCGATCCTCAGCGACGACCCGGTGATCTTCTTCGAGCCGAAGCGCCGCTACTGGGACAAGGGCGAGGTCGACGTCGACGCCATCCCGGGCGAGCTGCACAAGGCGCGCGTCACCCGTTCCGGCACCGACCTGACCCTGGCGGCCTACGGCCCCATGGTGAAGGTCTGCATGGAGGCGGCGGCCGCGGCGGCCGAGGAGGGCAAGTCGGTGGAGGTCGTCGACCTGCGCTCGATGTCGCCCGTCGACTTCGACGGACTGCAGGCCTCGGTCGAGCGCACCCGCCGGCTCGTGGTCGTCCACGAGGCGCCGGTGTTCCTGGGCGTGGGCGCGGAGATCGCCGCCCGCATCACGGAGCGGTGCTTCTACCACCTGGAGGCTCCGGTGCTGCGCGTGGGCGGGTTCCACGCGCCGTACCCGCCGGCCCGCCTGGAGGACGAGTACCTGCCGGGCCTGGACAGGGTGCTCGACGCCGTCGACCGCTCGCTGGCGTACTGAGGAGAGCCCTGCCATGACGATCCGCGAATTCAAGATGCCCGACGTGGGCGAGGGCCTGACCGAGGCCGAGATCCTCAAGTGGTACGTCCAGCCGGGTGACACCGTCACCGACGGGCAGGTCGTCTGCGAGGTCGAGACCGCGAAGGCGGCCGTGGAGCTGCCGATCCCCTTCGACGGGGTGGTGCACGCGCTGCTCTTCGAGGAGGGCGTGACGGTCGACGTCGGCCAGGTCATCATCTCCGTCGAGACGGCTCCGGGTGCGGGCGACGCGGCGGAGACCGCCGTGGCCGCCCCGGCCGAGGCGGCCCCGGCCGCCGCCGTCGCCGTCGAGGAGGAGCCGGCCCCCGAGGGGCGCCAGCCGGTCCTGGTCGGCTACGGGGTCTCCACGGCCTCCACCAAGCGCCGCCCGCGCAAGGCGGTCGCCGGCGTGCCCGCGGCCAACGGCACCGGCGCCCCGGCGCCCGCCGTGGGCGCGGGGGACGGCACCCCGGCCCCG